>PLSJ01000263.1 GCA_003165115.1 Syntrophaceae bacterium
ATCCTTCGAGCGGATGAACCTTTTTATATTTCATGCGATCCAAAGCCAACTGTATGGATGGCCTACCGAACCAGGTTCCTCTCCCGCACAGTCAAAAGAAGGTCACGTCGTCACTGCCTTTGGCCATACCCGTCCTGTTGTTCGGCGCCCCAGGCGGCCTCTGTAACGCATCCGCCGCAACCTTTCTCTCCCGCTCCATCGTATAGACAACATCCAGCTGTTTAAAGATCTCCTCCTTCATCCCGAGGTGGACGAGTTCGTTCTCAATGTCCGAGACCACATTTATGCCAGAAAGCTCCTCTCTCATGGTATCGAGGATCTGGACAACGTGGCCGACTACCTGTTTCGTCACATCTTCAAACTGGAGGTCGACGACGATCGCCTCAATTTCTTCCCTGAGCCGTGTCGCATTGCCAACAGAATCCTGCATCATGGCTGCCAGTTGCGACGTGGTTTCAGCCATGGAAGAGAGGAAACCTTTGAGGCGCTCTATCATGGAAGTTATGAAAGCTTTCTCCGTCTCCGTTGCGTTTCTAATAGAAGCATGCGCTTCCGAGATAAAGGCATTCGTTGATGCGAGCCCCGCTTTGACCTCGCGGGCAGACCCCGAAGACCTCGTGGCAAGCTTACCTACCTCCCCCGCCACCACGGCAAACCCCCTGCCGGCGTCGCCAGCCCGGGCCGCTTCGATGCTTGCGTTCAAGGCCAGAAGGTTGGTGTTTTCCGCTATGTCGGCAATCTCGTCCGAAAAGGGGAGGATACCCTTTACTTTGCTCAAAATCTCGTCGAGCTTTTGCATAAAATCAGCCTTGCCCTCCACGATCTTTTGCAGGTCTTCACCCAAACCCCTGACCAAGATCTCATGCCCGAAGATATCCTCTCCCCCTGATTCGTCGTTCGGTGAAAACTGTGCCCGGCGATTTTCATCAGTCTGGGCGAGCTTGCCCCTGACGCCTCTCAATACGCTTGCAGTCGTATCTATGTTCTTCGAGATCTCATCCGTCAGCCGTGTAAACTGGGACACCAGATCAACGGCCGCCCCTTCGACCCTTGAAGACGCATCCTGGAGCTGTCCCGTGAGCACGGGGATTGTTTCCTTTACCAGGATGAGTTTCCGCTGCAGCGGCATAATCATGTTCGCTATTTTTTCCAGATGCGCATCCCTCTGAGAAGATGGATCGTTGAGGGAGCCCTGCACTTCAGCCTTCTTATGCTTCGACCCACTCCATCTGGAAGAAACTGCTGACAGCACATACCCGGCCGTTGCTGCTGCGAGCAAGAAGACCGCGAAGAGCCAGAAAGGTAAAAACACTTAAGCCTCCCGCCCCTCCTATTGCTCCCGGATTGCGAAAAGGAGCCGAGGTGGACACTAAACGAGTTTTTCAGGGTTGAGCACCAGCACGGCTCTGCCGTCTCCAAGGATGCTCACGCCACTCACCACATCTATCTGCGAAAGCGATTCAGGCACGGGCTTGATGGCAACCTCCATATTCCTGCAGAGGCGATCGACAACGACGCCCAGCTTGCCCGTCCCAGCCTTCACGATCACCATGGGCACTTCTTCTTTATCGGATGTCAGGTCTGTCTTCTTGAGCCTGCTCTTCCGGGCGCCACTGTTTCCTCCATCCAGCAGCATCTCAAGCGTGCCCGCAGGGAGTACCTCGTCCCGGTGGCAGAATCCCCACCGGTCATGAAGCTTTCGCAGCCGTTCAGGCGCGATTTTGACCGTTTCAACGACATAATCGAGAGGGAACGCGTATGTTTTGCCGAGCGACTCCACGAGGAGAGCGTCACTCACGCCCATCTTCATCGGGATGGTGAGAGTTATCTCGGTGCCTGAACCCTCCTCGGAGTGAACCTCCACCTTGCCGCCAAGGGACGTCACCGCGGTGTTTACCACGTCCATGCCGACACCGCGGCCGGAAATATCCGTTGCTTCCGCCTTCGTGGAGAAGCCCGGCATGAAAATCACCGCGAGGATGGAATCATCGTCAGGCGACGCCACGTCCATCCCAAGGCTTTTCGCCTTCTCGTACACCTTCTGCCTGGATATGCCCCTGCCGTCGTCAACCACCCGGATGATGAGATCGCTCCCCTCCTGCCATGACTTGAGGAGTATGGTTCCCCGCTCCGGCTTTCCAGAGGCCCTGCGCTCCTCGGGGGTTTCTATCCCATGATCGCATGAGTTCCTGATGATGTGGATCAAAGGGTCGGAAAGCATGTCGCCCACATTTTTATCGATCTCAGTGTCATCCCCCTCGGTTGCCAGCTCTATCATTTTCTGCTGTTTCCGCGAGATATCTCTGACAACCCGCTGAAACTTCTGGAATATACCCTTGATGGGGACCATCCTGAGGGACATGACGCCCTGCTGCATCTCGTTCGTCACCCTGGAAAGAAGGTAAAGGTTGTCCTTGAGCGACCGGATCATCGCCTGGGGTACGGAAGCAATGGCGCCCAGTTCACCCAGAAGATAGTCATACGTGTTCCGGGCCACGAGAAACTCTCCGGCCATATTGGTGAGTTGGTCGATCCTGCGCTCATCTACCCTGATGGTCTTCGTTTCACTCTCGACTGCCCCGGGACGCGCCTGGCTTGCCGCTTCCATCAATTCCTGCGCGTGCAATGCCTCTTGCACGTCCGATGCGGTAACTTTCCCTTCCTCGACAAGCATCTCGCCGATCGGCTTCTGACGGGACAGGACCTCCTTGATGTCCTGTTCGGTGACCTTGCCCTCCTCGACCAGTATCTGCCCCAGCCGCTTCGGACCCGCTTCCAGTCCCGTAATGATTGCGACGATCTCCTCTACTGCATTGCGCAGGGAAGCCTCATCGTGCAGCGTACCCATAGCATGGCCGCAGAGGAACGAGAGCCTTTTCAATCCGACGAACGCGGAAGCCTTTTGTAAACCATCGAGAGACCGGGCAACTATTTTCAGCGTGTCGTCGCCGAAGGGCCGTGTCTTGAGACTACCTGAGAGTATCTCCCTGTGTTGGAGCGACTGCTCGAGAAAGGCTTTGATAGTTTCGTCAGGCACGACAGCGCCTGCGTGCTCCGCCGAACCCTGTTCCGTCGCCGTGGTGAGGGATTGCCGGAGCTTTTCATAGAGCGGCGGAAGATTGACTCTCTTTTCACCAGCACCCAGCTTCTTTATGGCGTCGCGCAAAAAGTCAGTCGCTTTGAGAAGAAGGTCTATGATATCGGGCGTCCGCTTCATGGCTCCCGAACGGAGACGCTCGAGCAGCGATTCGAGCGCATGGGCAAAAAGGACCACGTTTTGAAGACCGATGTAGCCTGCATCTCCTTTCAGGTTATGAACGGTCCTGAAAATATCGTTGAGTGCGTGCGGAGAGTTCTTGCGCTCATAGTCAATGACGGCCTTTTCAAGAGACTCGGTCATCTCGCCTGCACTGATGAGAAACTCCTTCAGGTTCTCTTCATTAATGCCGGAGTCTTCAGAATCTGCATCAGCGGACTCGGCATTAGACGTCTCCCTCCCCGGATATTCCACTTGGGTCACAGAGATCAGTCCGGGGTCAAGGGCCAGATCCGTGACCTCGGACACCTTTCTATCGGTCGCAAGATAGACGACGGGATGGAGATAGAGACAGAGGGGCTCGAACTCACCTAATGCCGGCACCGGCAGATAACCGGCGGTGGGGATGTAGCGCGCCGAGATTGACCGAAGGTTCTTCAGCAACACGGCAGGGTCGTAACCATTTTCGAAAAGCTCGGAAGTGAAGTTGACCCCAACTTTGTAGAAATGAAGCCCGTCCCCGGTCGCCGCTTCGAGTGATGCGGAGAGCTCAGGTGGGATCTCCGGGAGAAACGCTTTTCCGTCCGGCAGAACAGCCTGCCCCTCCGGTGCACCGCCCTTCGGCCCGTTTTCAGAATGACTGTCCGGCGGCGCTGCCTGGTCACTCTTGTCGTGTACGAGCAGGCCGGCCAGACGGTCAAGAAGCCCCTCGTCGACAGCGGGCTTCTCCCCTTTCTCGTAGGCGCTTGCCATCTCTCCTATTGCATCGGTTCCCGAAAGGACTATATCGACGATGTCGGAGGTCAGCGCGATAGTGCCTTCCCGCACGCCGCCGAGAAGCTCCTCAAAATGGTGCGCAAATTGGCCCAGGGCATCCATGCCAAACATGCCGGCGCTGCCCTTGATGGTATGGATGCCCCTAAAAATGGCATTCAAGAGATCCGGGTCCTCGGGCGCGGTCTCCGCCTTGAGGATATCCTCGCTCACCTGATCGATAATCTCACGTATTTCCTGGCAAAACTGCCGTTTGTAGTCTTCTGTATTCTGCTCTATGGACACGGCTTTCCCCCGTTTCTATCCGATGATCTTTTTCACGACGCCGACCAGCACATCGGGTTTGAAGGGCTTGACGATCCATGCCTTCGCCCCGGCCTGTTGACCCTCCTGCTTTTTCTTGTCCTGGCTCTCCGTGGTCAGCATGACAATGGGGATGAATCTCGACTGAGGCGCCGCTTTTGCCGCCTTGATCAGCTCGATTCCATCCATGTTCGGCATGTTAAGGTCGCTCACGATCAGGTCAACCTTCTTCCCGGTGAGCTTTGTCAGCGCGTCCCTGCCGTCCGATGCCTCGACCACCTCATAGCCTTCCCGCTTGAGCGTCATGGCAATAAGGCCCCGCATCGAAGCGGCATCATCGACGATCATAATGGTTCTGGGCATGAATCCCTCCCGCTCAAGTCTTTTTCACTTAATCCATAAAGCACAGCCAGTTCCCTGAACCTTTCGGAAGGCCGGGAAACCAGAAACTCAATTCCTTTCATCTCCGCCGTGAGGCTCAGCGAGACGAGTAATTGGAGGTACGCGGTGTCCATCTCTTCCACCCGGGCGCCGTCCACCTCAACCCTGCGAACATTCTTATGTTTTGTAAGCTTCTCTCTAAGGAGGCGGGTATCCGCCTCCACGCAGACAATCGTCGATTCTTCGGAAAGGCTCATGGATAAAACGTTCCCTTTCCTGGCTACCTTAATCACGTGAGCCTCCCGTGAGCATCTGCAGGTGAAGGAGAAGCGTTTGCGGCTTCACCGGCTTTACGATGTAGAGGTTTGCGCCGGCCGCGAACCCCTTCTCCCTGTGGACGGCCTCTTCCTGGGTGGTCATGATGATGATGGGCGTCTCTTTTTCTTCCTGCCTGTACTTCCTGATAAAGGTCAGCCCGTCCATGTTCGGCATGTTGATATCGCACAGGATCACATCATAGGGACGGAACAACGCCTTCTCCAGCGCCTCCACCCCGTCGGACGCGCCATCGGCCTGAAATCCCGAGCTCTTCAGGATGTTCATGTGAAAATTCCTGACCACGGGAGAGTCGTCCACGACCAGCACACTTTTCATCTGTCTTCACTCCTTGCAGTAGATGAGGTAGCCCCCGGCCCTCGTCAGCTTAAACGCCGTGGTGATGCGGCCCACTGATTCACTGGAACCGAGAAATACGTATCCCCCCTTGTTCAGGGCAATATAGAAATGATCGACCAGTTGTTTCCGCGATACATCATCAAAATAGATAAGGACGTTTCTGCAGAAAATGAAATCGTATCCCCTTTTTTCCCTGAGTGCAGGCTTGTCGGCAAGGTTCAGATGTTCGAATCTCACCGAG
>PLSJ01000274.1 GCA_003165115.1 Syntrophaceae bacterium
CCGAGGTATTGCTCGATGAGGGCAGGAGCAAACCGGTCGAAGCCCGCGTCCACGGGTGTGTGGGTAGTGAAAAGGTTGCCTGCCCTGGTGCAGGCCAGCGCCACATCGAAAGGCTGGTGGGTCTCTTCCGTGAAGCACTTGGCGCGCTCCAATACGGCGAATGCCGCGNNCCAGCAGGTAGAGCTTCACCCGGCCCACCTGTACCTGCCACGCACGCAGCCAGAGCGGGTATCCGGGAAGCGGCAACTGGAGCCGCAGCCACTCCCCGTCCGGCTCGCGCACCGGCGTGATCGGCAATTGGCCTGGGTCGTTGTACGGGAAGAGCGCCTGCTGCGCCCCGTCCCTGTCGATCATCTGGCGGAAGTAACCCTGCTGAAAGAGCAGCCCCACCCCCACGACAGGCACACCGAGGTCGCTGGCGGTCTTGAGCTGATCGCCCGCCACGTTGCCGAGCCCCCCCGAGTAAATGGGAAGGGCTTCACTCAGCATAAACTCCATGCTGAAATATGCCACCGAGCTTAGCGGGGTCTTTGGATACGTGAGCTGAAACCATGCGGGTTCTTCCGCCTCCCGCCGTCCGGACTGCAAAAGCTCGTCCACCCTGCTCCGGAAAGAGGCATCGGAGAGCACCTGGCGCAGCCTCTCCCGCGAGACCGTCTGCAGGACTACCCACGGATTATAGGTGAAATCCCAGAGGGCAGGGTCGAGTTGTCTCCATAGCTCGTCGGTGGAATGGTTCCAGTACCAGCGCATATCGAGGGCAAGCTCGGCGAGGGAATCGAACCCCTCGACCTCTGTGGGGAAAAAGGTGCAGGTTGGATTATACGCTTCCACCCGTTTATCCATGGTTTCGGATTACTTGGTGCTTCCAAAAAGCTTGAGATATTCCCCGTAGCCCTCATTCACCAGGTCTTCTCTCGGGATAAACCGCAGGGCGGCGGAATTCATGCAGTACCTGAGACCCGTCGGAGGCGGACCGTCGGTGAAGACGTGACCGAGATGGGAATCGGCATGCTTGCTCCGCACCTCGACGCGCTTCGAAAAGAAGCTCCTGTCTTCCTTCTCCACTATGTTGCCGGGATCGAGGGGCGTTGTAAAACTTGGCCAGCCCGTGTGGGAATCAAATTTGTCGAGGGAGCTGAAAAGGGGCTCGCCGGACACGATATCGACATAGATGCCCTCTCTGTGGTTGTCATCGTACTCGTTCTTGAAAGGCGGCTCCGTGCCCGCCTTTTGGGTCACCTTGTACTGCATGGGCGTCAATGTTTTCTTCAAGGTCGCATCGTCCGGTTTCATGAAGTTCCTCCAGTCTCCCTGATTCATGCTCTTCACCTGGTTTCCCACTCCTTCCCCGCCTGATTCCGCGGACGCAAAACCCCGGTACCCCACAAAAACAAGCAGGACCACGATCAAGACCGACAGCATGCCTTTCATGACGTGCGTCATACTCGCATCTCCTTTCCGCAAGATATGTCCAGCGCCCCCGACTGTCAAGCGTGCCCCGTCACACGATAGATAAGGCCCCCGACCCGGCAGTGCTTCCGGGTCGGGGGCCTGGTACCGTCCGTCATAAGGGTTTTAGCAGCTACAGCTTCCGCAGCCGTCTTTGTCCTCAAGGCCCGACTTGATCGTAAAGCCTCTTCGTCCGGGGGTCTCGACGTAGTCGACCGTGATCGGCTTGTTTTCCTCGTAGAGTTTCTTATCGACCAGAAAGGTTACCCCTTCGCGGTCAAAGACCTCATCCGTCTTTTTTGGCTCATCCAGAGCCAAACCCAGTGAGGGCCCCGATCACCCGCCGCCCGACATCGCGACCCTGATTGCGGACACGAGCTTCTGTTCCTTCATGTACCCTTTAATGTTCTCCAACGCCTTTTCCGTTGCCTCAAACATAGTTTACTCCTTATTTCTTCATAGTCGTGCATGCACGATACGTCTCCTATATTATAAGGCATCGCTCCGCAAAAATCACCAGGGGGGGAATCCCGGTCTCGGCGGGCGTCACTTCGTGAACAGATACGCGATCAGGTCGACGACCTGGTCATCCGACAGCTTCCCCGCAAAGGAAGGCATCTCCTCGTAGGGGCACCTGAGCTGCCTGGCGATAGCCTCAGGGGTGGCGGGCAGGTTCCCCACGGGGAGGTTCTTCCCCTTCAGCACGCCCTTCAGGCCCGGTCCCACGACCTTCTCCGTGCTGTCGGCGGCGTGACAGCCGGTGCAGTTCGCCTGAAAAAGCTGTTTCCCCTGTTCGATGTGCTCCGGGTCGGTCCGCACGACGATTCGTGGAATTGCCCCCTCGCACGCGGGGTCCGGCGCGCCGGCGCCGGTCACCTTGAGGACGTAGCGGCGCAGCTGGTCCGCCTGCGTATCGGAAATCCTTGACGGAAGGAAAGGCGGCATGACGCCCCGGGCCCCGTTGTCGAGCCTGGGGTCGCGTATCCACCCGATAAAAGCATCAGTGGTCTTCAAGGGCGGCGCCCCCCTGACCGGCGCGTCGGCGTCGACGATGTTGCCGCCGTAAGGGTGACAACCGCTGCAATTGCCCAGGTACAATTTCTCGCCCGCCCTCAGCTCCCACGGCCCGGGAGGCACTCTGCCGCCGTACACGACCTGCCCTCCGAAGTAGCCGAGACCCAGGGCGACAAGGAGGCAGAACGTCATCAGTAGGAGAACGCGGCCGGAAGTCTGCTCGCTCCCTCTGCCTGCAACCATGGCAAGGAAGGTTAAGACAAGCAGCGCGCAGGCCAGGGC
>PLSJ01000222.1 GCA_003165115.1 Syntrophaceae bacterium
GGGGAGTATCTGACATCGGCAGCCGAGTTCATCGTGAACGTCTGCGCGGGCAAGAAATGGGTCTACGCGCAGGAAGGGACCGATGTCTATATGCCGAAGGAGATTTCATGGGCGCAGAAGGGCGCATGGAGATAGCCGAATTATGCGACCGCTGCACGGCGTGCGGCGCGGAATGCAGCGACGAACAGACGCTCTACGACCTGGCTCACGCCGACGACCGGACCCTGTCGAGCCTCTTGCACGACAGCCAGTACGGTTTGAAGGAGCTGCACGAAAAGGCCTGGGAGCATGCGCGGAAGAGAATGGAAAAGCTCCGTGGCACGATGGAGGCAAAAAAGGGAGAACTCCAGGACCTGAATGACGCTTTATCCAACAGGCTGCTGGAACAACTCGCGGCCGGGGGCATTGTCGACGAGCTTCTGGACGAGTATATGGGGGACGAATCCCGGAGGCGCCTCGAAGAAGAGCTTGCCATGATGGGCCGGATGGAAGAGGCTGTCGAGCCGGAGGACATCCGGGACAGCCTGAAGGAATACGTGGAAAGGGACCTGATCGAGATTGACGGTGAAGGGATCAGCATCACCCCGAAGGGATCACAAAGGCTTGCGAGATATGTACTCAGGCGGATTTGGGAGAACCTTGCGGCCGCCCATGCGGGCACGCACGCCACGAGAGTCGAGGGCTTCGGCATGAGCGACGGCTTTGCCTGCAGGAGGCATGAGTACGGCGACGAGTTCTTCAAGATCGACATGGAGAGGACCCTTCTGGCTGCCTTGGAAAGAGGGATGGGTCGGGCAGGCCGCGTAGAATTCGACACCGAAGACGTCTGGGTGAAGGAGACGGTGATCGATACGAAGCTGTGTGTCGGCCTGGTCGTGGACGAGAGCGGCAGCATGAGCGGCGATAAGATCCACGCGGCCATGGATATCTCCCTTGCCCTTTCCGAACTCGTAAAAAGAAACTCACGCGATAAGATGAGACTTTTCCTCTTTTCCAGCCACGTGCGCGAGATGGCCTGCTGGGATATGCTCAATGTGACATTATCCGGCGGCACGACGGACATACGGACTGCCCTCAAGCGGTTCAGGACGGCGGTTGCCGGCGAGCGCGCGGAAAAGCAGGTCTACCTCGTCACCGACACGGAACCGAACAGCGAAAACGGAAAATACGTCGGTTTCGAGAAGGCGGCCCTCGGTGTGCTGCAGGAGGCGCTCATCTACCAGAAGGAGGGGATAACGCTCAATATCATCATGCTTGACGCGACGCCCCACTTAAGGGAATTCGCCTCCGTCCTCGCGAAGCGGAACCTGGGGAGGGTCTTTTTCGCGGAGCCGAAAAACCTCGGAAGGGTCGTCATCGAAGACTACCTGAGGACCAGAAAAAAACAAAACCGGAAGGTGGCGATCTAACAGCCGACCACGTATCGGGTGACGGGCGGGCGATCCCTAAAACCGTTTACCCGTCGCTTTTCTTGCGAGGGGACCGGTTCTTTCGCAAAATCCGATGTTCAACGCCCGCGAGCAGTCGTTTTATGTTGTCTTTGTGCTTCACGAAGATGAAAACCGCCATGATCGCGCACGCGAGCACAAAGCCGGGAGGGGCGTCGAGTGCGAGAAGGACGAGGGGCATCAAGGCCGCGCCTGCCAGGGACCCGAGCGACACGTAGCCCCAGGCGAAGAGGGAGCCGAGGAAGACAATAAAGACGATGAGCACGGCGAGCGGCTTCATTGCGAGAAAAACGCCGAGTGCCGTCGCGACGCCTTTCCCCCCCTTGAACTTAAGATAGAGGGGGAAGAGATGGCCCGCGAAGGCGGCGAGACCGGCGCCCGCGATCACGCCTGTCGGCAGGTCGCAGTACATGGCCAGCCACGTGGGGATGAACCCTTTCAGCATATCGCAAAAAAGCGTGACGATGCCGAGGGCCTTGCCCGCCGTCCTCATCACGTTCGTTGCCCCGATGTTGCCGCTTCCGATCCTTCGCGGGTCCCGGCCTTTCGCTTTTGAAAGGAGAAGACCTACAGGGATCGAGCCGAGCAGATAAGAAAGGATTATCCAGGCGACTGCCACAGCCATTGCTTTCAGGCCCCCCGATCATGCTTACCGTTTTTTGCCCCGGTCGTCAATAGAAATATGCGGCGGTTGTTCCGGCCGGGACGTAAACTCCGGCGGGGGATTCCAAAGGGCTCCTGCGACGGCGGTAGGTGCATCGATTTCTCTGTCTGTAGTTAACAGTTATGGTCAAGATTGTTGTATAATAAACTCATTGCTATGTTTTCAAGAGTGCGCGAGGACGTACGGGCAATTTTCAAGAGGGACCCGGCAGCGAGGAGCGTTGCCGAGATCATCTTTTCCTATCCGGGCTTTCACGCGCTCCTCTTCTATCGGCTCGCCCACTGGCTGTGGCTGCACAACATGTACTTTCTCGGACGTTTCGTCTCCCACATAGGAAGGTTCCTGACCGGTGTCGAAATACATCCCGGAGCCCGTATCGGCAAGGCTTTTTTCATAGACCACGGCATGGGCGTCGTGGTCGGTGAGACCAGTGAGGTGGGTGATAATGTGACCCTGTATCACGGGGTCACCCTCGGGGGGACCAGCTGGGAAAAAGGGAAGAGGCATCCAACCATCGGCAACAACGTGGTGGTGGGCACCGGGGCAAAGATCCTGGGCCCGGTGAGGATAGGAGACAACACGCGCATAGGAGCCAATTCCGTCGTCATTCATGATATCCCACCCAATTCCGTCGTCGTGGGCATTCCGGGAAAGGTCGTCTTCAGGGTCGAAGGAGACCGGAGGATAGCCCTCGACCAGGAATTTATGCCCGATCCGCAGGGAAGGGCCATTACATCCCTGCTGGAAAGGGTGAGCCGTCTCGAAGAGAGGCTGAACTGCTCGACGCGGGATACGACAAAGCGACAAGGCGATGTATGAAGAGCGCACCTACCGGAGGGTGTCGAAGCCTTGTGACCTGGTCTGCTACGAAGTGGTGCACAAGGAGACGGACCTTTTTTGCTGCACCTCCGTGGGCCTGAAGGCTTTTATAGAAGGAAAGTGCTTCTTCTATCGAAACCAGTTGGAAGCCTACGCAAGAGAGAGGCCGGAGTTTCTTGAAAGTTTGCGGCCTTTTCAGCCGGACCCTTTCGCGCCGAAGATAGTGAAGGAGATGGTGGAGGCGTCGGCCGCCCTGGGGGTCGGGCCCATGGCGTGCGTGGCGGGAGCGGTCGCCGAATTCATCGGGAGGGATATCGGCCTCCGGTCGGATGAGTATATAATTGAAAATGGCGGCGACATCTTTTTGCGGACGAGACGCGAGCGGAAAGTGCTGGTTTATGCGAAAGATTCTCCTTACAGCGAGAGGATCGGACTGAAATTGAAGCCGAGGGAAGCACCGTACGGGATATGCACGTCTTCCGCGACCGTGGGCCCCTCTCTCAGTTTCGGTCGCGCCGACGCGGTCTGCGTCATCGGGCAGTCGTCGCTTTTTGCGGATGGACTTGCAACGAGGCTCGGAAATATCGTACATAAAGAGGACGATATAGCCGCCGCTCTCGAAGAGGGCAGCACATTCCCCGGCGTTACGGCCCTTGTGATCATCCTCGGCAAGAAGCTCGGCGCCTGGGGAGATGTCGATCTTATCACGGTATGAGGGAAAGATGAAGAAAAGGATAATTCTGAGATTCAAGAAGAATACGATAGACAAACCGATAGTCTACCGGTTGGCAAAGGATTTTAACCTGGTCTACAATATACTCCGGGCAAATATCTCTCCCAGGGCGGAGTCGATGATGGTGCTGGAAGTGGAAGGCGAAGAGGCCGATTTCGCGAAGGGCATCGAGTACCTGTCGGGCTTTCACATAGGCGTTGAGTCCATAGGACAGGACATCAACAGGGACGAGGAAAAGTGCGTCCATTGCGGCCTCTGCACGAGCGTCTGCGCGACGCAGGCCCTCGACATCGACAGAGAGACTATGCGGGTCCGGTTCGACTACGAAAGGTGCGTCGCCTGCGAGCTTTGC
>PLSJ01000298.1 GCA_003165115.1 Syntrophaceae bacterium
CCA
Source organism: Syntrophaceae bacterium (assembly GCA_003165115.1). Lineage (GTDB taxonomy): Bacteria > Desulfobacterota > Syntrophorhabdia > Syntrophorhabdales > WCHB1-27 > BOG-1155. The sequence goes on from PLSJ01000298.1 coordinate 4, forward strand.
GCTCGCCGGTCTGCCATCTGATTGATCCGCGCACTCCGTGCTCCTTATTGGGCCGTTTTTCCCCGGCCCGGGGAACAGTGTTAAGTCAATGAGCTTTTCTGGGAAAGCTGTAACCCCTTCCGTGTAAAACCTGGACCGGAAGGCATCCCCTCCTTGCGCTCCATGCAAGGGTAGTGCACACCTCCTGAAGTGTAGAGTATTCGAGCTAAGCTCTAATGAAAATACTGGGGCCGTTGTGGAGAGACCTTCGCTCTACAACGATTTTCGGAGAGGTCCTACTGAAAATACTGGGGGCCGCACTCGGCCACGATGAAACGATGGATTTATGTAACTGTTACAAAGTAAAACAGTTTTCTCCATCCGTCAAGTGCTTTTTTTCGTGGAGTGTGCTCTGAACGGGTCCTGCACCGTTTCTGCGCGAAAGCCGCAGAAACGGTGCAGGTGCAGATAACGTTGTCTCTCAATGGTAAGTATTATGTGGTGTTCCTTTCTGTTTATTTTGCGTAAACGAGCAAAATAAACAGAAAGGAAACAAAGAATGGGCGCTCACTGGCTGGGCGGACGGTCTCGAAAGGAGTTCTGCCGGAGCTCGGTCATTCTCGCGAACTTGTCGTAGTCTTTCGCGGTCAGCCGGGGACTATCGGCTAAATCCTAAAGGAAACAACTATTCTCTGTGTCTGATAGAAGTACCGGGCTAAGCAATGGGCGCGCGGCGGGCATGGAGATCTATTTCTGCAATCGAGCCGGATGGTTGAAAAAGACAAGAAGGTCTCTGCTTCTTCCTCGCGCGTCTCCCGATCCAAACCTCATTTCTCGCTTTCCCTGACGAACCTTTCCAGTTCCTCGCGGCGGATGTATACCTTCTTGGGCGACAGCTTCACTACGGAAATCTTGCCCGCCTTCACCCACTTCCAGAGGGTAACGTTCGAAATCTTCAAGATCTCCTGCGCCTGCTTCAGAGGAATAAGATCGATGTCGCCCATGCCCTTATCATTATAGGGAATGGCGGTTTGTTAATCAAAAGGAATCCTTCTTAAGCGATTTTATTTGACATAATAAATTAATATTGATTAACTATAATTAACAAGAGCGGCAAAAACGGCGGGCGGAAAAAGAGGGAGTTGTAATGAGGTAGGCAGGGTCGTGACAGGGGTACGAAATGGCTACAAATAGAAAGTCACTTGAACAATTGACCAAGGAAGACTATCAAAAGGCCCTCAGCGAAATCCAGGGGGCGCTGGCGGCGTGCGTGGGCACGCTTATCATCCTCGGCGGCTACCTTGACTCTGACGATTCGCTTGATTCTGAAAACACGCACTATGTCCTCATGGCGGCAAAGGATATCGTCCAGGTCGCCTCTCAGGCCGTGAAGAAGGCCCTCAGCTACACGTACCCGATGGTGTAGAGGCTACACCATCCCAGGAAGGAGACAAAATGAGAACGAACCTTCTCTCCGCGTATTGCCCCGAGTGCGGCTATCGCAACAGCTACCGCACCAACAGAAAGGAACGGAAAAGGATTCGAGCGGAGAGCTGGCCCGGCCTCGTATGGCAATGCGAGAGCTGCGGCAAGCAGTTCGAGTCGGACGTCAAGTGGATCAGGATCAGATTTGAAGATTGGGCAGCCTTCTGGCTCTATCACTACAGGTTCGACTGGAAGATCCTGGGCGTGGCCTTTCTCGCCTGCGGCCTCTTTGCGACCGCCGGCTTCTACTTTGCCTCTTCCCTGCCGGAATGGTTCCTGACCCTGGCAGTGCTCGCCGTCTTCATAGCGGCAGGCGCCGGGTTCCTTCTCCTTGGAGAAATTCCGCACGCCTATCCTGTCTATGTGGTGAATCAGAGGAGAGTAACCAGCCGCAGAACGTCGAGAAGGAGAAGGGAATGGGCATGAAGACTCTGGAAGAGAAAATTGAGCTGTTGCAGAAGTCCCTTATAGAGGAGCGGTGGGAGACCCAGGATTCCATGGAGGACGCCGGTATGCGCATCATGGACTTGAGACGGGAGATGCAACTGGCGCTCATCCAGATCAAGGAGAAAATGACGATTTACCTGGCTGTTATCCTACTGGTCATGGTCATTCTTGTAAAGGTTCTATCCTTCGCGCTTCGAAAATCGTAGCCAGAATCGGGGGCCGGTTATTCGATGCTGGTCCCCGATCAATCAGGCCCGGCCCCCGCTCACAATCCTACGAATTGTTCTTTACCCAGGCGCTCGTCGTCGCTATCACCCGCCTGCGTTGGCGCCTGCCCACGAGCAGAGCGATGTCTGCTGCTCGCATCGGTTGACGAGAATTATCGAAACCAAAGGTGCGAACGAGACGGATTCTTTTTGATTTTCATAGTGTTCAGGGAGTAGAATGAGGCATACATGGGGAACGAGAAAAGCTTACCCGACCTGATGGCAAAGGGAAAAGCCGAGAAAGCCCTGGATGGATCCACCGAGGGAAAGGCATGTATCGCCCTTCCAAGAATCGACCTTCTTCGAACTGGCCCAAAGGAAGGCTGTAATCGGATTGCAGTCAACAGTCCGGGAATGGAAGACCATTAATGGCAAGGGGACTGGTCGAGCCAGGAGGAAATAGGGCATATGACCTCTGATCTGGCGATCAACAAGGAATACAAAGCTTGGTTAACCGAGATCAAGCTCAGAATTCGTACCGTTCAGATCAAGGCCGCGGTATCGGTCAACTCAGAACTGCTGAGATTCTATTGGGGGCTCGGCTCGGACATCGTAGCAAAACAAACGAACGCCAAATGGGGCGACGGTTTCCTCCCTCATCTCAGGAGGTACCTGACGAAGGAATTCCCGGAAATGAAGGGATTCTCCAAAAGGAACCTCGAACTCGTGCGTCAGTGGTATCTGTTCTACAGCAGAGCAATCGTGCCGGCTCAATTTGCGAAACAGGCTGTTTCGCAAATATCAGACGAGGCATTTGGGCAATAGATTGTTGCCCAAATTACGGCCATCCCCTTGCGCGTACACGCCTGCCTGCGAGGCTAAATGAACGAAGCCGACACCTGCCGTCTTTATATCACCCCAGCCCTGCAACGGTCCGGGTGGGACCGTGACCCGCACCGCATCAACGAGCAGGTCACGTTCACTGACGGGCGCATTGTGGTCGTCGGTCAAAAGGCGCGACGCCGCGAGGGTAAGCGCGCGGACTACATTCTTCGGTATCGTCCCGATATGCCGCTGGCGGTCGTGGAGGCCAAGCCCGACACTGAGCCTGTAGGCACGGGCATGCAGCAGGCCAAGGAATACGCCGAAATCCTCGATCTCAAGTTTGCCTATGCCACCAACGGCAAGGANNAGGCCAAGGAATACGCCGAAATCCTGGGCCTCAAGTTCGCCTACGCAACAAACGGTCTCGACATTCTTGAGTTTGACTTTACCGCCGGTCAGGAACGGGAGCTGACATCATTCCCTTCCCCCGATGAGCTGTGGACCCGGCTTACCGAGTCCAACCATTTGTCCGCCGACGCCGCCGAGCATCTCCTCACACCCGCCTACCACCTCGGCGGCAAGTCGCCCCGCTACTACCAGGAGACCGCCATCAACCGGGTCGTGCAGGCCGTCCTCCAAGGCCGCCCCCGCATTTTGCTCACTATGGCCACCGGCACGGGCAAGACGNNACGATGGCCACCGGCACGGGCAAGACGGACGTGGCCTTTCAGATTTGCTGGAAACTCTGGTCTTCCCGCTGGAACCGCGATGGTGGCTATCGCCGGCCGCGCATCCTCTACCTCTCTGACCGCAGCATCCTGATCGACGACCCTAAAGACAAGGTTTTCGCACCGTTCGGCGACGCCCGGTGCAAGATCGAAAATGGCATCGCCACCAAGAGCCGGGAAATGTACTTCGCCATCTACCAGGCCATCGCCCGCGACGAACGGCGTCCCGGTCTCTACCGCGAGTACGATCCCGGATTCTTCGACCTTATCATCGTGGACGAGTGCCACCGGGGCAGCGCCAACGACGAGAGCAACTGGCGCGAGATACTGGAATACTTCCAACCCGCCATCCAGATCGGCATGACTGCCACACCCCTGCGGGAGGATAACCGCGATACCTACCGCTACTTCGGCAGCCCGATCTACACCTACAGCCTGCGCCAGGGTATCGACGACGGGTTTCTCGCCCCGTACCGCGTCCACCGCGTCATCACCACGTGGGACGCTGCCGGCTGGCGGCCGAGTCAGGGGGATCTCGACCGATACGGCCGCGAAATCCCGGATGAGGAATACCGCACCAATGACTTTGAGCGGATCGTTGCGCTACGTGCCCGGACACAGGTCGTCGCCCGGCATCTCACGAGTTACCTTAAGGCAACGGATCGGTTCGCCAAGACGATCGTCTTCTGCGTAGACCAGGAACATGCCGACGAAATGCGGCGCGCCCTCACCAACCTCAACGCCGACCTTGTGCGGCAGCACCCTGACTTCGCCTGCCGGGTTACGGCAATCGAGGGAGATATCGGCCACGGTCACCTGAGCAAGTTTCAGGACGTGGAGCGGCAGACGCCGGTGATCCTGACCACATCGCAGATGCTCACGACCGGTGTGGACGCCCCGACGGTGAAGAACATCGTGCTTGTCCGGGTGATCAACTCGATGACCGAGTTCAAGCAGATCATCGGGCGCGGAACGCGTGTTCGGGATGATTACGACAAGCTCTTCTTCAACATTCTCGATTACACCGGCTCGGCAACAAGGCTCTTTGCGGACCCGGACTTCGACGGAGAACCGGAGGTTATCGAAGAAGAGGATATAGGGTACGGCAGCGGCGAGAACCCTCCATCCGGGATTGCTGAACGGCCGCCGGTCTACCAGACGGAACAGCCTGAAACTTCAACCCTGCCGCCCGGCGGGCCCACCCCCGAACGCCGTAAATTCTATTTCGATGGCGGTCAGGTCGAGATTGCCTCGCATCTGGTCTATGAACTGGACCCCGACGGGAGGCAGTTACGGGTCGTGAAGTTCACCGACTACACGGCGGAAAAGGTCAGGACCCTTTACCGGAACGCCGCCGAACTTCGGCGCGAATGGGCCGACCCCGCCCAACGTCGGAACATCATCGAGAAACTGGCCGAACGCGGCATTGACTTCGACGCATTAGGCAATGCGACACAACAACCGGATGCCGACCCTCTCGACCTGATCTGCCACCTGGCCTTCAACGCGCCGCTTCGCACACGTCGCGAACGCGCCCAGCGCCTGCGCTTTGAGAAGAAAGACTTCTTCGACCAGTTCGGCGCGGCGGCCCGTGAGGTACTGGGTGAGCTTCTGGACAAGTACACCGAGCACGGCGCGGCCCAGTTTCTCCTGCCCGACGTGCTGGAGCTGGCGCCTATCAACCGCCACGGCAACGTGATGGAGATCGCTGCGCTCTTCGGAGGTCCCGAGAAGCTTCGCGCCGCAGTCAACGAATTGCAGACGCTGCTGTATGCCGCATAAAAGGTGAATGATGGCACCCAAAAAAAGGCTCAACCCTGACCCGCCGCAGACCACGGCCCAGCAGCTCGGTAGCCTGATCAAATCCGCCCGTGACATTATGCGTAAGGACAAGGGCTTATCAACAGATATCGACCGTCTGCCGCTCTTGACCTGGATCATGTTTCTCAAATTTCTCGACGATATGGAACAGATAGAGGAGTCCAAGGCAGTCATGCGTGGCGGACGTTACCGTCCGGCCATCGAGCCTCCCTACCGCTGGCGTGACTGGGCTGCCAGCGAGGACGGCATCACCGGGCCTGAGCTGCTCGCCTTCATCAACCAGGACGAGACGACACTACCCGATGGCAAGCGCGGACTCGGGTTGCTTCTCTATCTGCGCGCCCTCCAGGGTGGTGACGGCTCAGCCCGTCGCAAGCGTGTCATCGCCACGGTGTTCAAAGACATCGCCTGCCGGATGCTGAGCGGGTACCTGCTGCGTGACGTAGTCAACAAGATAAACGGAATCCATTTCCTGGCTAAGGAAGAGGTGTTCACCCTCGGCCACTTCTACGAGACTATGTTGCGAGAAATGCGCGATGCTGCCGGTGAGAACGGTGAATTCTATACGCCGCGTCCGGTCGTCAAGTTCATGGTCGAGGCGGTAAACCCGCGCCTCGGCGAGACAATACTTGACCCCGCCTGCGGCACCGGCGGATTCCTGGTTGAAGCCTACCGACACCTTGAAGACCAGTGCAAGACGGTCGAAGACCGTCGTCTGTTGCAGGACAAAAGCATCCGCGGCGGTGAGGCCAAGCCCCTGCCGTACCTGCTCTGCCAGATGAACCTGCTCCTCCACGGGCTGGAAGCGCCGGAGATCGACGCGGAGAACAGCCTCCGCTTCAAGCTGACCGAGCTGGGTGACCGGGACCGCGTAGATGTGATTCTCACCAATCCGCCCTTCGGCGGCGAGGAGG
>PLSJ01000387.1 GCA_003165115.1 Syntrophaceae bacterium
ACGGCGACACAGAGGAAGAAGAAGAGACTTTTCTTTTCCTTCGGCATAAAACAAAGATTGCCCATACAATTGGCGCGCCAGCTCGCTTCCCTCCTCAAGGGCGGCGTGCCTCTTTTCCAGGCCCTTACCATTATCGCGAACCAGCTCGAAGGAGACAGGGAAAAGGAGATAGTCGGCTTCCTGCGCGATGAAGTAAAAGGCGGCTCCGCGCTCTCGGAGGCGCTCAAAGCCTACCCCGAGATCTTCGACAATCTCTTCGTCTATTCGGTGGCGGCGGGCGAGAAGACGGGCGCCCTCGATTCGATCCTCAAGTATCAGGCGGACCTGCTCGAGAGCCGCGCGAGCGTGAAAGCGAAGATCAAGGCCGCCTTGATCTATCCCGCTATCATGTGCGTCGTGGGGGCGGGCGTCCTCCTCTTCCTTATCAGCTACGTGGTCCCCATGGTCACCAAGATATTCGACCGGATGAACCACGCCCTGCCCCTGCCGACCCAGGTGCTCATGGCCATCACGAATTTCGTCAACAGCTATCTCTTTATCTTCGTCATCTCTCTCGGGCTCGCCATTTTTGCCTTTTCCAGGTGGGTCAAAGGCAACCCGAAGGGGAGGCAGTTCTGGGACAGGTTCGTCCTTCGGTCTCCCATGTTCGGAAGCCTCTACCAGATGGTCCTGATCAGCAGGTTTGCCAAGATCATGGGGACCTTATTGAAGAGCGGCGTCCACATGCTCCAGTCCCTTGTCGTGGTGAGCTCGACCATGAAAAACAGTGTCGTATCCGATGCCGTCCTGAATATGTCCAAAATGGTCGAGAGGGGCGCCGACCTCTCGATAGCGCTCCGGGAGACCCCGATCTTCCCTCCCTATGTCGCGGATATGGTCTCCGTGGGGGAATCGAGCGGGAACCTGGAGGAGATGCTCGCGAGTGTCTCGGAATATTACGAGACGAACGCAAATCAAAAAATAGCCGCTTTCACCTCTATGGTGGAGCCGCTCATCATAGTCATTCTTGGGGCGGTCATAGCCTTTATCCTCGTTTCGATAATGCTGCCACTCTTCGAGATGAACAAAGTGCTTGTCAGATGATAAAGCAAGGAGGAACCATGCCGTGCAAAAGAGTCCGGATTAACGGAAAGGGTTTTACCCTGATAGAATTGATGATCGTCATCGTTATCATAGGCATTCTTGCCACACTCCTCATTCCGAGGATCATGGAAAGGCCCGAGGAGGCCCGAAGGGTCAAGGGCAAGATGGATATCAAGGCCATCGAGAGCGCGCTGAAGCTCTATAAGATCGACAACGGGTCTTACCCCACCACGGAGCAGGGCCTTATGGCGCTTCTCAAAAAGCCCGAAACGGCGCCGATCCCGAAGAAGTGGCGGGAGGGCGGGTACCTTGACGGCACCGCTGTTCCGAAGGACCCGTGGAGCAACCCTTATTACTATGTCTCTCCCACGCCGGAGGGGAAGGATTACGAGATCGTAAGCTACGGCTCTGACGGAGAGTTGGGCGGGACAGGTAAGAATGCGGACATTTCCAGTGCCGACCTCACGAAGGATTAAGGGATTCACCCTCGTCGAGCTGCTTATCGTAATCCTGATCATCTCCATATTCATCACCTTCGCTTCCGTGAACTGGAATGTCGCCACGAAAAAGGGGAAGGAGGCACTGCTGGAGGATTTTTCGATCAAAGTCGCCCTGATCCGGGAAGACGCAATTTCCCACTACGAAAACAGGGTGCTCGAATTCGACGTCACGAACAGCGAGGCCCGCGTGGGAAGGCTGGATATAAAGAACGGATTTGTGGAAACCGGCCTCCTGCACCTGGCGGAAGATTACCGGATCAAAGACGTGGTCGTCAACGGACAGGTCTTTCCGCAGGGAAAATGTTACGTGACCTTCCACGCAAGCGGGATGGTGGATAGGACCCTCGTCCATCTCGAAGGAAGCTCCGAATACTATTCACTGATCATAAACCCTTTGACGGCAAAGGTTACGGGAGAAAATGGTTATACCGAGGAAACATCTCTCAAGGGAAGGAACAACCCTTCTTGAGGTAATGGTTGCGATAGCGATCGCCGCCATTGCCCTCGTCTCCTTTATCACGCTGGTCATCACTTCCATGAATCTGGAAGAGCATGCGAGGAAGATAACCGACGCGACGCTGGCGGCCGACGATAAATTGAAAGAGGTCGAGAGAACGGGCTTCCCCGATATGGGGAAAGCCGAAGGTCTGATCGACGAAAAGGACCCGGACGGCTTTTCCTACGTGATGGTGGTCACCGAGACGCCTATCGACCAGGTCAGACAAATCGATATCGAGGTATTCTGGGAAAAGAAGAAACGCTCGGTCACGCTTACCACGTATATCGCAAAGCCTTAACCGCGCCCCCACGAAAGCTTCGCCTTCCTGCCGAAAGGCGTCCCTGCCCGGCAAAGCCCGAAAACAGCCGGCTCGCCGGGTTCTCTTCAAAGAACAGGTCTTATAGGTCCTATAAGACCTGTTCTTTTTTAAAGAATTTTAATTTTACGTCCGTTTTTCATTGCACTTCTCCTCTCAAAAGCGCTAATATCTTTAGCGCAAGACCGGGGCGACGGGAGGTTTAGGAGAAAAGTCAGTTTCACCTACACCATAGGCTATTTTAACAAGGCTGATCCCTTCCCTGATATGAGGTGAAGTGATGAATGTGCTGGTAAGCTTGAGCAGCTTTATTGTCTCGGAAGGGATTAAAAACGTTTTAATGAAGAACGGCCATGAGGGGGTGGCCGGCCAGAACGGATCTGCCCCCGCCGGTTTTGTGCCCGACGTCGTCCTCGTGGATATTACGAGTATCAAAGAAAACGTGAGCGCCCGCTACCCCGCATCGAAGATCCTTCTTGTGGACACGGGCGTCGAAAAGGAAAAGATCGTGCAGGCGCTTCTCTCGTATCAGATACATGGGGTGCTCTCCGTCGAGACCGAAGTCCCGCTCTTTAACAAGGCGCTGCAGGTCGTGGCCGACGGACAAATATGGGTAGACAACAACACCCTGAAGGCTTTTCTCCGTCAGGGGACTTCCGCGCCGGCCGCGCTCCGGGGAGACGGGGTCACGGAAAGGGAAAGGGAGATCATCGACCTCGTCTGCCGGGGATGCACCAACAGGGAGATTGCCACTTCGCTTTCGCTCAGCGAACACACCATAAAAGCGCATCTCAACAGAATATTCAGGAAATGCAACGCATCGAGCCGCTCGAAGCTCATCACGCTGATGATGCACCAGAATTCTTCCGTCAGAACGTCTGTGTAAGGCAAGCGGCGGGCCTCTCCGAAAGGTGTCCTCGCGCCTCCCTGGCCAGGCGGCCTTCTCTCATGTCCATGTTTTTTGTGCGGCGGCGGGTGGCGGGTGCCCCCCGCCGTCACGTTCGGTCGGACCGGTAAGCAAAACGTCCGACCGTTTGTTTTTCGCGTTCGCGCGTTACTGCTTCGCCTCCTCCGCCCTCACGGGGATCTTCTTCATCTGCCGCGCGGCCTCGGGGCTCTTTTTGAGGATGATATTGAGCACCCCGTTCTTGAACGTCGCCTGGACATTCTCCCTGTCCACGTCGACCGGTAGCGGGATAGCCCGCTCGAACGCCCCGTACGAGCGCTCTTCGCAATAATAGCCCTTCTCCTTCTCTTCGGTCTCCTGTTTCTTTTCTCCCTTGATTATGAGGGAATCGGGAGAGAGGGAGACCTCGACGTCCTTTTCCGAGACGCCCGGAAGCTCCGCCTCGATCCTGATCTGACTATCTTCGTCCCTGATATCGACGCTCGGGATGAACGCGCCCATCCTCCACTCGAAAGGCGCTATGTCCCATTGGGAAGGCCAGAGGTCGAGACCGGCCGGAAACTCGCCCAAAAACCTGTGCATCCTCTCCCTGAGGGTCGAAAAGGGGTCTCTCATGGACTCCCGCCTGGCCGGGGCCCTCCTCTCACTCCGTCTTGCAACCCGCTCTGTCATAAAAGCACCTCCTGCAGTGATGAACAGATACTAAGACCGGAGAGGTACTTTGACAAGAGGGCGGGGGCGCCCAATCTTTGTCGATACCGGCCTCCTTAACTTTTTCCCGGTTCGGGCGAAAAACTTCCTTATAGGGCTTTGGCTCTCTTTGTTCCCGAAAGAGGCATCACGCCTTCCTTGAGGGAAACCATAAGAGTGGGGGAAAACGATGGGTGCAAGAGTGCGTGTCGATTTATCACGCCGAAAGGTGCTATGACCACACCGGCGGAACGATTCGGGCAGGATACACCCCTGTACAACAGTAAGATCATCCTCGCCTATGTCAGGTTCGGCAGGAGCCGCTGCACGGGTATAAACATGGATGAGGTATTGGCTTATGCCGGGATAAACTCGTACCAGTTGGAAGATGAGGGCCATTGGTTCACACAGGCCCAGATGGACCGCTTTCACGAAAAACTGGTGGAGCTCACCGGGATGAGCGATATTGCCCGGGAAGCAGGCATATTTGGCGGGTCCTCGCCGTTTATGGGCATTATAAAATATTATGCGCTCAGCTTCGTGAACCCCGTGAAGCTCTGTGAGATGATCGGGAAGACCGCCGGCTTTTTTACCAGGTCGGTCGTCTGGGAGGCAAAAAGCACCGGTCCGTGCACGGTCGAGATCACCGTGACGCCGAGACCGGGCACACAGGAGAAACCTTTCCAGTGTCAGAGCAGGATCGGTTATCTCGAAGGCATCTCGGGGATCTTCAAGTCCGGCCTCCCCGTGATCGAGCATACCGAATGCGCTTTCCACGGCGGTCGATGCTGCCGGTACGTCGTGAAGTGGTCCAGGCCGCGCTCGGAGGCGTACNNGCGAGAAATTATCTTGCCCTGTCTCTCTCGGGCCTGTCCGCCGGCCTGTTCTTTCTCGCCTCTCCAGGTGCGTCGGCCGTTTCCATGCTTGCGACGCTGACCGTTCTCCTTGGGCTGTCGGCTTGTGCCTGGCGCATGGAAAAAGACGAATTGTGCTCCGCGATAGGGGGCTTGAGGTCCGCGACGGACATCCTCATCGAGAAGACGGACGTGCATCAGAACCATGTCCGGCTGACGCAGGAAATAGGGCACGTCCTGACCAGGCAGCGGAGCATCGACGGCATCCTGCAGGAAACGGCGCGGCTGCTGGAAAGCCGTCTCGATTACGACCGCGGCATGATCCTTTTGGCCGATAAGGAGAAGCGCACGCTTAGTGTCGGGGCGTCCTTCGGATACCCCGCGGACCTGGCGCCCCTTTTGCGTGACAGGGACTTCAAGACCGGACCGGAATCACGGTCGTTCGCCGCGCGATGTTTCCGCGAACAAAGGCCTTTCCTCATCAACAATGTGGACGAGACCGGGGACCTCCCGCCGTTCTGCGTTGAATTCACCCGAAAGACGGGGACAAAAGCGTTCATCTGCTGCCCCATGGTGTGCGCCGACGATGCGCTGGGTGTACTCGCCCTCGGCAACGAGAAAGCAAAACGACCCTTGCTCCAGCAAGACATCGACCTCCTCACGCAGCTTTGCCATCAAATCGGCGTCAGCATCCGCAATGTCGCGGCCAGGCAGGCGGAAAAGGCCGTCAGGGAAAGCGAGGCCCGGTTCCGCGCGGTCGTGGAAAAGTCGGGTGAAGTCATCGTGCTCACCGATGCCCGGGGAAACTTCGTCTACGTCTCTCCGCCGGTGACCGCGGTCTTCGGCCACTCCCCCGAGAATTATTACGGACAGCGCTGGTGCGCGCTCGTCCACCCCGACGATTGCGAGAGTGTCGAAGAATTTTCGGCCTGGCTGCGCGCGAACCCGGGAGAAACGAAGGACATGGTGGCACGCATCTTCCATAAGAGCGGCGCCTGGCGTTGGGTCCAGATCACCAGCCGCAACCTCCTGGACGAGCCGGGCGTGCGGGCGGTCGTCTCCAACGTGCGCGACATCACCGGCCGGAAGATTGCCGAAGAGGCGCTCAGGGAATCGGAGAACAAGTTCAAGCACCTGGTGGAAGAATCCTCGGTGGGCGTCTATCTGATCCAGGACGGGATCTTCAGGTACGTCAACTCGAAATGCGCCGAAATACACGGCTGCAGCGTGCCGGAGATGGTGGACCACATGAGGCCGGGGGATCTGGAGCCTCCCGGGGAAGAGCCGTCGGCCGAGCAAAAGGCCCGGTGGAGGCTCACGCCGGGCTGCCGCACGAGGCAATTCAGGATAATCACAAAGGCCGCGGAGACCAGGCACGTCGAAACCTACGGCACCCCTACCCTGTACCGGGGCCGGCGCGCCATCATAGGGACGATACTCGATATTACGGACCGCAAGGCCGACGATGAAGCACTGCGCTGGAAAACCGCTTTCCTGGAGGCGCTCGTCAAATCGAACCATGACGGGATCCTCGTCGTCGACACCCAGGGACGGGTGCTCATGGAAAACCACCGGACCATGGATATATGGAAGATTCCCGAGGACGCCGTCACTGAGAAGCAGCGGATGGCGCATTTTATGAGCATGGTCAAGGAGCCGGAGGCGCTCAGGGAGAGGATCCTCTACCACAAGGACCATCCGGACGAGTCCATGCGCACCGAGATCGAGCTCAATATAGGCACTGTCGTCGACACCTCTTCGTCTCCCGTCATCGGCGGAGGCGGCAGACGTTACGGGCGGATATGGACGTTCCGGGACGTTACCGAGCTGAAACATTACTGGGACATGCTCGTGGACCTCTCCACAACGGATGGATTGACCGAGCTGGCGAACAGGCGGCGCTTCGACGAGTTCCTCGAGCGGGAGTGGCGCAGGAGCATGCGCGAGGAGTCCGACCTGTCGCTCATTCTTATGGACATCGACTTCTTCAAGGATTACAACGACCATTACGGACATCTGGCCGGAGACGACTGTCTGCGCCATGTGGCGGGCGTCCTCGGGAGGCTGGTGCAGCGGCCGGGGGACCTCGTCGCCCGCTATGGAGGCGAAGAATTCGCGTGTATCCTCCCGGGCACCGACCGGCAGGGAGCGGCGGACCTCGCGGACAAGATCATGAACAGCATAAACGGCCTCAACCTCCCCCATGTCGCTTCCAGGGCCGCGAGCCACGTCACCCTGAGCTTCGGCGTGGCGGCTATGGTCCCGGAAAGGGGGCAATCACCGTCCGAGCTGATCCGCCTCGCCGACCATCTCCTTTATGCCGCCAAGAAGGAGGGGCGCAACCGGGTACATTGCTGGCCACAGAGGACAAGGACCAGAAAAGCCGTAGAAAGATAGGGCTTTCTTCATTCAATAATGCATCGCAGGCCCCCGTGAGACTAATTCTCTTGACGCACGGCGCGGCCTCGTACTAGACTTTCTCATGGACAAAGATGAATGGGGTCGTGATCCTGCCGTCGCCGCCATGCGGTCCGTCTTTGCCGCTGTCGAGACGGCGCAAAACCGCTTCCTCGACGGGCTCGGCCTGAGCCGCGTCGACGGAAGGCTCCGCCAATGGAGAAAGATGACCCTGCATCTCTTCGAGCGGACCTGGGCAGCCGCCGCGAGGCGCGGCATGTCGCTATCCGAAAAGGATGCAGCCGACCTGTACCTCCACTGCCTCGCGCGTGTGCTCGGGACGCGGGGGATCGAGGTGCCTCGCCCGACTCTACCCGACAACCCTGCCGTGGCCGACCTGCTTTCACGAAACGAGGTGGCGCGGTGATACGGCTTCGTCTCTTCGGCCGCTGCCGCATCTATCACGACCCGGTGAGCCCGGTGCTGCGGGCCCCGGCCCAGATAGGATGGGACGCGTGGTTCCGCACCATCGACCTCGTGACGCCCCAGCCTTTGAAGGGAGAGGAGCTTCTGCGCAGGA
>PLSJ01000405.1 GCA_003165115.1 Syntrophaceae bacterium
GCGCCGACCTCTTTTCCGTCCTCGAACCCGAAGAAAGGCAGCGGCTCCTGCCTCAAATCTATCTCCGCGCGCCCCGTGCGCGTATCGAGGAGCGCGATCGCGTCGGTCTTGCCCGCATACGGGGCGACCTCGGCCGTGGCCACGACCTGTCTGTCCGGGTCTTTCGCTATCGCGTCGGGCAGCTTCAGCTTTTCCACGACCCGCTCTTTTTCGATCGTGACGATCCGCGGCGGTCCCGGCACGGTGACGACCCTGATCTTTTCCGCCGCCGCTATCGTCGGTGCGGACACATAATTCGCCGTCGCCGCGGCCGGCGTCTTATGGTACAGGCTCCAGGCCATCGATGCCGCCATGCAGAGCACCATGAGGCAGAGGGCTGCTTCAACGATCGGCCGGAGCTTCATGGGGACCCCCTTTTTGCGCCGAGCACATCCCGGNNATCGCCATCAGGCCGCCGGACAGCATCAATACCTCCGCCGGTCTCATCTCCACCCGGTGGGCGAGCCACGCGATGACGATGATGATAGCCAGGACGGCACCGGTGGAAACGCTGCCGTCGTCGTTGCTCACCAGCCCCCAGAAGAACTTTCCAACGAAGGCTTTCATCCCTTTTTCGCCTGGCCGACGGCGGCTTCGATTGCGTCCACGGTCTGCCTCGCCGTTGCCGTTACCTCTTTCGCCGCCGCTATCTTGCGGACGAAATAGGCGTGCCGGACCTCGTAATAGACGATCGCCGCGACCACCGCCATGATTCCGATGACGATCCCTGCGAGCATGTTGCCCTCCTTATTACAGGCCTCAACCGGCCTTTTTTTATCCACCCAGAAGGTGGTTGTCCCCCACTTCGCGACCATCGTTTGCCTCGCCTCATAGTCGGGATGGACGTGCTCCTCCCGGAAATAGAGCACGTCGTCCCGGCCGAACGGGTTCGGGATGTGGCCCGACAGCACGCCCGCCGCGACCCCTTCCGCAACCTTCAGCGCCTTGTCGGCCTCATACCGGCCGTCCCAATCGCGGGCGACGGCGACCGACGGGCCGTACTCGGGGTCGTTCGAGTTGTATTCCGAAAACTGGTTGGGCTTGAGCACTACTTCGTGCACCGTCTTGCCCATCCAGGAGGGATGCGCAACCCGGAGCATGATTACCCAGGCTATCCCCACCTGGGCATCAACGGGCTGGTTGCGCGCCTCCATATAGACGGTCAGCGCGACGAGCTGCGCGTCGGTAAGTCTTTCAAATATAGGTGCGTCTTGGGGCTTCATTTCTTGTGTCCTCCCTGTTGCATGACCGTATTATGCGCCCCCTCCAGTGTCGAGAGCCGTTTTTCGTGGTTGTCCATATGGGTCCACAGCTCCGTCTGGTTCCTGTCGATTTGGCGTAAGGTCCTGACGATGAACCAGCCGATGACGGCTATTACCAGATACACATACGGGTTAAGCTGTGCCATGATCTGTTGCGCCATCCTTTGCCCCCTATCGAGCTTCTTTAGTTTTGCGCCCGACCTACCTCGCCAACAAAGACTGGATTGCGTTCGTCAGGACCGATGCCAAGTATGAGTATCCCAGGAACGTCGGATGCACTCCGGAGACGAACAGCGTGGAGTCGGACGCCGCGGCTACAGGTCCCATCGTCGTATCTCCCCCGTAATCAACCACGGCGTTGGCGAAGGTCTGGTACTCGGTCACGATCATGGTGTTGAGTGCAAGCCGAGCGGTCTCGAAGCCACCTGCTGTCTGCCCTCCCGAGAACGAGCCGGTCCTGGGCAGTATCGTACCCACGATCACCTTGTACCCCGCCGTCTGGTACGCCTGGCCCCTCGTCTGTATCGCCGCGTAGGTGGTGGTGGCCGAGATATTGGCGGCCAGGTCGTTTGTGCCTATAAACATGTGCATTATCCTGGTCTTCGCGGGCACTGTCGCCAGTACCGAAATCTTGAGAGCCGTGGTGTAGGCCATGGCGGTGACCTGCTGACCGCTGAGCCCGAAGTTGAATACTTCCAATGGTCTTCCCCAGCTTTCCGCGAATTGGTTTACGAACGTGTTGCCTACGGGCTGCGTTGCGGATGGAGAATACCCCGCCGTTATGGAATCCCCCTCAAAGGCAAGCAACTCCCTGTCTTGGGGGTATATACCGAAATTGGCGTACGCCGCCACCTTGAGCGCGGCCTGGTCGGATGCGGATAACGCGGAGTTGTAGACGAAGAACGCCAGGGCGTCGGCCTGCATGGAATACCCTGATGTAGTATCGGAGCCGAGAATGACGCCCGTGGATGCACCGCTATAGCCGGTCGTACCGCTTGACTCGGTCGTGTCGTTCTCGGACCACGTCGCGGTCGTGCTGCTCACCATCATATCCACCACGGGCGCGGCTGTCTGCAATGCGAAGAGGTCAAGGACAATGTTGGTTGACGCGTGGTTGAGGTTAAGGCCCCTCCCGCCTATGCCGACCATCAACCACAACTGCGCCGACGAGCTGCCCAAAGTCCACATAGCCTTGCCCGTCGTGGTGTAGCCGCTGCCCTGCCTGCCCACGAATACCAGGGAACAATTGCCGATGCTGGTGACCGGCATTGCGGCATTTATGAGCTGTTTGTCCGCTACCGTCGTGTAGGCGTCAAACGAGATTACCCGTCTCCCTCCCATCGTATAGGAATATATTTGCGGCATGCTCGCGGCCGTGGCCTGGGTGATGTTGTAGCCGTTCGCTGTCTGGTCGTACCAGGTGGAGACGCCGCACGTGGTGCCCCTGCAAAAGGCGTCCGCGAGTGCCCAGTCCGCCTCTCCGCTTGAAAGGAAGGGGATGTCCTTGGTCGTCGAATCGGAGGCGCGCGTGATGGTGAAAGCGTTACCCGCATACGCCTTGAGGAGCTTGATGACGCCGTATGCTCCCAGAGGCGCGGTAGCCGTTGCGTCTCCGGGGAGGACGTTGGAGTTCGCGGGCGCTTGCCACATCGCGGCTGACGCCGTGTTGCGCTTATTTAACCATACCTGGCCCCTGTATTGCCAGTAATTGCCGACAGAATAGGCCGATGCTGTGTCGTCGGTCGCCTGTGGGGGCCGCATGTTGAGAGGGGCCGTCATGAGGCTCACGGAACCGGACGTGTACGCCGTCCCCGTGAGCGTCCCGCCGGTGATGGCGACGGCGGAGGCGTTCTGAAGGGCCATGGTGCCGCCGCCCGCGCCGTTTATCCCGCTCGCAAGGAGGGCGCAGGGGACCATGCAAAAGACAAGGCAGATGAGTATGAGCTTTTTCATCACTTCTCCTCCGTCCATCCGACGGCGGCGGACCCGCTTGCCGTGATGCAGTACCAGCTCACGTCGCCGTTTGAGCGGTCGAAGGTGGCGGAGAGGTATTGCGTGCCCAGGAGCACACCTGCGTTGGATGTGCTGATGTCCGCCCGGGGCGCGATGTAGACGGGCGTCGTCGACTGGTTCTGGAAGGTGACGGAGAGCCTGCCGTGCGGCTGCGTCCCGCCTGATGCGGTCGTCGCATAGAGCAGCGTCGGGGAGTTGCCGCAACTGACCTGCCCGGAGGCGGGGGCGCTTCCGAGGGCGGTAACCGCGGCCCCCTGGGCTCGCGCGAGTGTGGCCGCGCAGATCGCGAGCAGCGGCAGGACGGCCCAAAATATCGGTCTTTTCATCATGTTCATCTCGATCTCCTTATTTATTTGACGATATTGACCTTCACGTCATCGATCAGGACGGTCCCCGCGTTGACCGGGTACAGGTCCACGACGATAGCGAAGTGGGTCGCCCAATCGGGCGCCTGCGGCAGCGTCCCGTAATATCCCCCTCCCAGCGGGAACGTGCCCGCGTTGACGGCGGCCCAGGCGGGCGCGCTCACGATGGCGTTGCATATCTGCACGTCCCTCACGTTCGAGAAAACAGTTTGACCCGGCATAACCCCTTGAGTCAACAGGCAATACCAGTGCAGGTAAATATTGAACGGCTGCGCGCCCTTGGCCCACAGCTCGAAGAAAGGGCGCTCGCCCCCACGGATGGGGAATGCCATCGCGACGGCCCCGGCCGCGGACGCCCCCGAGCTTTTCGCGATGCTCAGGCACTGCGTGCCCGAGTGATGGTCGGATGCGCTTAAGGACGCCGTTACCGTCGAGGACGCGAGCCTTCCGGTGATGCCGCCGCCGTCCGCCACGACATAGATATTGTCGAGGACGTAGGAAGGGTTCTCGAAACCCCCGTCCACCGTGACGTCCGTGTAGTCCGAAATGAGCGGCAGCAGGGAGCCGGGGTTGTCCGGGTCGAGCCTCGCCGCATGGACGAAGCTGCCGCCGTTGCCGATATTACCGATGAGCCTGCCGCCGCTCACCGAGACATTCATGTAGAGGCTGTCCAGGATGACCCCGCAGCGGTTCGACCCCTGGTTGTTGATATTGACGAGGGCGGCGTACTGGGGACCGCCGGCGCTCATCGGTCCGACGGAAAGATACCCTCCCCGCATCTCGAAGACGCCGTTGTTCCCGAAGACCCCGATCGCGGCGTCGAGCGGCGCCAGCGACGCCGTTTCCACGTGACACCCCAAAAGATGCAGCTTGTACCCGTCGAGGTTGAAGAGCCTCGCCGTCGTCGATGAGCCGTTCATGTAAAGGAAGGACGCGCCGATGAAGTAGATGTCCTGCCCGTTGCCGCCTTCCGCGTCCAGGTACCAATTGGCGCCCCCGTAAAACTCGCCGCCGAAGAACCTGATCTCGGATGCGTAATCGGTCCCGCCCGAGGGGATTTTCACGTGCGTGTTGCAGTAGGTGACGCTCGTCTGAAAGCAGGATATATTGTAGGCGTTGCTGTAAAACTCGATCCCCACGTCGAAATGATCGACCTGGACCCGGAGCATGGAGCCGTGGCTCGGCCCCTGCCCGGACCCGTTCAGCGTTTCGAACAGGATACCGATGGTCCCGGCAGCGCTTCCCCCGTACAGCCTGAAGCCCTCCAGCCGGTTCATGCCCTGCGTATAGGGCGGGTTGACACTGCCCGTCGCCGTGATGGCCGCGCCCGTTGTGATCGCCGTCGCATCGATGACGCCATTGTCGCCCCTGAGGCTCGCGTAAGAGAGGTCGATGCTCACCCCCGATGCGAGCGCGCAGGATGCCGGCAGCGTCACCGTGAGCGGCAGGTTCGATGCCACGATAGAGTCGTTGGCCGCCTGGATGGCCGTGTCCCACGCGTCGCTTCCCGAATAGAACCACGCGGCCGGGACTTCGGTGACCGCGTTCGGTCCCCAGACCACCTGCGACCCGCTGAAGCCCGAAAACGCCCGCCCGGACGCGGAGAAAGGCCCGTTGATGGTGAGGCCGCCCCCGGCGTCCGTAATGAGGCCGCCTTCCGCCACATGGATGCTTATGTTCGCGGGGACGACCGTAGAGGCGGTCACCGCCGTGGGCACGTTGACGAGGATGCTCATCGGGGCCGCGCCTATGGCCGCCACCGCGGAGGTCAGGGAGGCGTAATTCGATATGTAGACGGGCGGGGCGGGCAAGCTGCCGTGCAGCGGGGTAAGGATGCCCGTGGAGACCGCCGAAAGCCCCTGGTCGAGAGCGCCTTCGTCCCAGCTCACCGTAACGGTCGTGGCCAGGGGTGAGCCGGAAGACGCGGACGCCGTGATGGTCCCGTAGATCGTCCCCGCCGAGACGATGGCCTGGACCCGCATCCCGGTCTGGTCCCCCGGCGTGGAAAACTGCGACCCGCTCACGTAGGTAAGCAAAAGGGCCTGGCTTATCCACTGGCCCACCCCTGCGCCCGCAGCGGGAGAGGAAGAGACGTTGTCCCTCGACCAGACGAGGTTCCCGGCCGCGTCGTGAAGCACCAGCTTCGTATAGCCGGAGAGCCACACGTCCGCCTCGCCGCTCGGGTCGAGGACCACGGGGTTCGTGTTCACCACGAGGCCGCCCGCGTCGGCATAGCTCGCCTTGAGATACCCGAAACCCGACGTGCCGGGCTGCAGGGTCCAGAGGTTACCCCCCGACAGAGGGTTGCCCGTGCCGGGGGCGAAGGCCTTGAATCGCGGGTATGGGGCAATGCTTACGGTCATGTATCACCTCTCTCGCATCACTGATGCGTATCCTTTAAGTCTCTTCCTAGAAATTGATCCCGTACCGCTTCCCTTTATCGATCTGGTCCACGATCCTGTCCAGGCCGGTCTCGTCCATGGTCAGCCTCTT
This sequence comes from Syntrophaceae bacterium, assembly GCA_003165115.1. Classification (GTDB taxonomy): domain Bacteria; phylum Desulfobacterota; class Syntrophorhabdia; order Syntrophorhabdales; family WCHB1-27; genus BOG-1155. The sequence continues at coordinate 6,173 of PLSJ01000405.1, forward strand.
CCCCTTCACCTGCTTCGCCCTCTGCTTCACGAGGTCGACCGCTTCCTTCACGGTGTCGCCGAGGCCGATGACCGTGCCGACGGATTCGAAGCCCGGCACGCAATAATAGTCCGCGCCCTTGCGCACCGCCATGCGGAGCTTCAGCCACCGGCGCATCTCCTTCGGGAAGCCGACGTTGACCCACCCAACCCTGGCGTCCTGCGACTCCAGCGCCAGCGCGGCCGCGTACTTGTGCGTGATGACGGGCGCCGTCTTTTTCCCCGTGGCAAGGCCGTAGACCACTTCCGTGTAGTTCCGGTAAAGCTCCGCCTGTATGGCCGCCACCCCCGGCGCCGCAAGCCTGATCGTGGGGTCGATAAGATAGGGGGTGCGGGAAGGGCCGATCCTGAACTCGGCGGAGTAGAAGAAGCGCGTCCTGTGCTTTTTGAACTCGGGCGCGAGCCCTTCGTCGACCCATCTCGCCGCGTCGGGCAGCTCGGCCTCCGTCCTGTAGACGCGCTCGATGAGCCCCGAGCCCCTCTCTTCGTAGCCGCACGCCGTCGGGAAGAGCAGCTCCCCCTCCCAGGTGATCGCGTCGATCCCCGGCTCCATGCCTTCGAGCAGCTCCTCGCAGACGAAGACCACGTCCTCCTTGTAAGGGCCGAGCTTACAGGCGATCCTGTCTACCGTCCATTCCGTCTGGTGCTCGTCGATATGCCTGAAGCTCTCCTCGACCCCCCGGAACACGTCGATCTTGATGAAGTAGTTCTTGTGCTCCCTGATGAATTTTCTCAGGGCCGTGACGCCTTTGACGCGGTGCGTCTCCTGGACGGGCAGGCCGTTCTCCTTCTGTCTCTGCCGTCCGTGCCAGCGGTCCAGCTTTTCCGCGGCCCCCGCCCCGGCCACGGGATAGTCATGCTTTTTCAGCCATTCCACGAGTCCGGCGCAGAGCGTGTCGGGGACGAAGACGAAATCGGCCGCGTCCAAATGCTCCTCGAAGCTCACGATCCGCTCCATCCCGTCGAGGCCTTCGCCGATCTTCGCCTTGAAAGGCTCGGGGAACGCATCCACCCAGGGCACGAAGTATTTGACGGAGGCGCAGTCGCGCAGCAGCCGGAGGGCGTTTTCGGTGAACAACCCCAGGTCATAGACCAGGGCGTGCATGTGCCTGAGGTTCATGTGTTATCCTCTCCGTGCCGCATGTCGGTCCTCGTTCTTCGCCCGGCGCTGCGCTCGATCCTGTCGGGCGCACGCGGCTGCCGCAGTGGCGCGCCCAGCCAGGGCGGCCGGAAAGCCGCACGCAGCGGCGCACGGGCGACAGGGGGGTTCGCCATAAGGGGCGGACGCCGCATCCCTATTGCATCCCGCACGCGTATCTCCTGGAGCCTCTTCCATATCCGCGCGTCTTGCCGCGCATCCCCGTAGGCGGCCACGGCCACCACGTCCCGCAGGGAGGGCGGCCGGTAAGAGACGGACAACGCGTTGACGTTCCGCGCCGAAGGCGGCGGCGTCAGATAATTCATCCAATCAGCCATGATTCACCTCGGTTGGCCCAAGAGCCAGGGCCGGCATTCCAGTCTCCCCTCACCCCGCCCTCTCCCCCAAGGGGAGAGGGCGGGGTGAGGGGGCTTTCCTTCCCTTACAGTCCATACCCGTTCTGCCCGGCAAGCGCGTTGATGAGCGCCTGCTGGCTCTGGCTGGTCAGGTACGTGCCGTAGCCGCTCATGATATTGTTGCCAGGTTGTTCAATCCCCCGGCATAGGCGTTGGCCGCGCCCACGGTGCCCGCGGCGAGCGCGTTGCCCGCGCCCACCCCGTAGCTGCCTATGGTATTGGCCGAATTCATGCCCAGATTCCCCATTGCCTGCGACTGCTGCTGGCCCGTGTCCGACAGCCCCGCGAGCATGTTGTAGGGCATGGTGTACTGGGAGTTCAGGTTCTGGCCGTACGTCTGGAGGGCCTGGTTGTAATACTGGTTCTCGTACTGGCTCGCGAGGACGGAGGCGTAATTCTCCAGGGCCGTCCCCATGTTCCCGGAGCCGTAATTCCCCGCCGCCGCCCCGCCCGCCGCCAGTGCGTTCAAGCCCTGGTCCCGCACAAACCGGTAATCAGGGTTGTTCGCTATCTGGCTCGGGTCGAAAGAAAACGCCGGTGGGTTGTACCTGCCTCCCTGCACCCCGGCCGCAAGGCTGTTGACCGCATTCGTCCCGGCCGTCAGCCACGGCTGCATGTTCGCCTGCTGCTGCAACCATTCCTGGTACTGGAGCTGCGCGGCCGCGGTATTCGCGTCGGCGGAAGTCTGGGCAGCGGACTGCTGCGCGTTCGCCGATTCCGATGCGCCCAAAAGACCCATGCCGCCGCCGAGCAGCGAGCCGCCTATTATTGCTGTTACTCCCATGTTATTTCTCCTCTTTCTTGAAGATCGGCTTGAGGCCGTTTGGGCCTTCGCCTTTCACCTTCACGTAATACCGGCCGAAGTCCTTATAATGCATGCCTTCGAAGAGACGATAGACGCCGTTGTGCATGCCCCCGTGCGTGACGATGATCTGCGCGCCCGCTCCTTCAGCCGCCTTTTCGAGCAGCCTTACCAGGCGCATCCCTTCCGGACCTTTCCGGTAGTCGGGATGGAGGAAGAGAAGGGGCACGGTCCCTTGAATGCAGGCATAATGGGCATGAGGGCCGAGGACGACGACGGCAAAGGCTTTCACCTGCCTCCGATCGTTCCGGCCTACGACTATCGTGAGCCTTCCCGCCCCCTGGAGACCCTTATAAAGCGCCCAGTCAGGGTCGGCGGGAAAATCATGGAAAGGTGCGGCGACGTCGTTCCAATAGGCCCCCGTCATGAGCGACATTTCGTCTATGAGCCTGTCATCGAGCTTTTCCACCCCGTAATCCAGCATCGGTCCTCCTTGTCCTCTCACCCCACATACATCCATGCCGCGCCCGTCCACCTGTAGTAGCCCTCCCCGCTCCCCGGGTCCCACTCCACGCCGTTCGCATAGGCGATCAGCCCCGGGCACCGCCTGGCGGTCGGGGGAGGCTCCATCCTGCCGAACTGCGGGTTCGTCGGGTCGATCCATTTCAGCACGTTTCCCGTGGCATACACCTCCTGCAGCCACTGCTGCCACTGCGGGTCCGTGAGAGGCAAGGTCGTGCTCGGCCATTGTCGTATCATATTGCATCCGCCCCTATCAGCACGCGCTTCACCGGGTCCGATATGCTCACCCTGAAAATCCTGTCCCTCGACCACCCCAGCCGCCTCCATATGACCCTCGTCCTGTACCTCCCCGCCGCGCCCATCGACGCCCAGTACTCATTGCTCCACGTATGTCCCCCGTCATCAGACCACGCCAGCCCCGCCTGCGGCTCCATCCCGCCCTGCTGCGCCGCCCCGTCGCCCACGCCCGTTTCCATGTCCAGGACGAGCCGCCGGATGAAGATATTCTCCATGCCCTTTTTGTCGAATACGTGCTGGCTCGTCCTCATGCTCACCAGGGGCAGGCCGTTGTCCTGATACACGTCGGACCGCATCTCGTAGATGTTGCCGTTTTGCCAATCCCCGACGAGGTGCATGTCTGCATATCCCGCGTAGCAGTTGCCCACGTGCCTGCCGAACGATTGCGGTGCCGTTCCTGCGCCGTTTGCAGCGGGCACCGCCAGGCGGTCGCCGCTCAAAGCCTGCTCCGTCCATGTCGAGCGCTCGTGCCACATCTGGGTTGCGGCGTCGTAGACCCACGTGGCATTCCCTGCGGGGAACGTGATGACGTAGAAGGTATGCCCCTCGCTGCTGTAGCAGTAGGCGAAGGCGTCTCCGACGGTCGGATACCGGCTCATCCGGTAGGTGACGGCAGGCGGGGTGACGATTTGGGGTATGATGCCCGAAAGCTCAACCACGCCCGCGAACTCGCCCCCGTCGTTGTTCCGCTGGTTGGCGAGGAAGAAGAACGAGTTGTCCCCGCGGGCGACGGACGCCGGCGCGGGCGTCCCGTAATCGACGACCGCTCCCGATATCCTGTTGAAAGGGAACCCCTGGCTCGTCGGCGTCCCTGCGTCGTACCAGACCTCCGAGGTGTATTCCTTGATGACCCAGAGCTGCTGGTGCACGTTGATGACGGCCTGGACCAAATCCGGCGCCGCGCTTACAGGGGAAGTGGCAAGGGCGGACCATACGGTCCCATCGTAGAGGTTGGAGGCCGAGACGGACATGCTGTTGGCATTGCCGACCACGAAATAGCCGTCGATGTAGGTGAGCGTCGATGCGCCGGACGCGGGCCACCCGCCGCCCGATATGGTGACGAAGGCGCCCGTGGCGGCATTGTGGATATAGCCTGACCCGCCGTCCACGATCATCAGTTGGTTGCCGCCCACGCCGGACGCCGCGACGCCGTTGTCCGCGATCGCCACCCTGCCCGCGGAGGTCGCGAGCGTGCCGAGGCTGCCCGAGACCACGCCGCGCGCGTCCACGGAATAGAGCTTGCCCCCTGCCACGACGTAGAGCTGACCCGCGAAGACGTGCATGCCCCTCACCGGAGAAGGACCGGCCTGGGTCCAGAGCACCGTCCCCGGCGTGTTGACGAGGGCGATCACCGATTTCGCGCCGCCGGGGTTCGTCTCGGGGTAGAAGTTGACCGACCTGGATGCGTCTATGTTCGACGAGCGGCCGGCGTACGTGGGTCCGACGAAAGGTATGTTCACCTGTATTCCCCCGTGTAGACGCTGTAGCTGCCTCTTTTGCCGGGCGCTTCTATCCGGGCCGTCACGCGACGCGCGTTCATGGTCTCGATGGTGCGCACGGCATCGGCCGCAAGCGCTTTCAGGTCGTTTCCGATGGGTTGGCCGACGCCGTGGTACTGGGGCCATAACCTGATGGCGAGGTTATATTCGAGCGCCTCGTAGTAGGCGGGCTGGAAGGTCACCGCGTCCGTCAGGGCCCCGAACTCCGTCAGCGCTTTTTGCTCGCCCAGATAGAGCACGTACGGGGTGGAGGCGTCGGGCGCCGGGTAGAGGTCGATCGCACCCGTGAGACTCGCCGATTGCGTGAGGCCGGGGTCGTACCGGAGTTCTTGAGGCCGCCCGGCGGCTATCGCCTTGTCCCCGAGCGCGTCATACTCGTCCGGGGTCAGGATGCCGACCGGCGTATCGATGGACCGCCCGTCCCTGATGTAGGCGTCCGTCACGGCGGAAGGCCGGGTCGTAGTGAAGTCGCCCGCCGGCCCGATGGTATAGTGGTACTTCCCCGGCACGAGCGGGAACCCCTCAAGCACGCTCCCCAGGACCATGAGCGAGCGCACCGACCATGCGTCTATCATGAAATTGAGCTTCGATAAGCCGTCCGTCATCTCGTCGGACGTCGGCATCTCCGATTTCGCGACCGCCCCTATGTCCTGGAGGGCGCACTTTATGAGCTGCTGGACCTGGACGATCATGACCGCAGCTCCTTCTTCTTCCTTCTCAGCTCCCTCAGCAGCACTTCCGTCTCGGCGATCTTCGCCTCCAGCACTGTCGCCTCGCTGAAGGCGACCGGGCTCTCCGCCCACCCTTCCCCGAGGGCCTGCTCCATCTCCTCCCGGCCCGCGACGATCCTGGCCGGTTTCACCACGTGGTACATCATCTTCGGAAACTCCCGGTAGCCGTCGGTCATAACACCTCCCTCCGAGTGAGGCGGGGCGCCCGCCTTGCGCCCCGCCTTTGAGCCTTGTCTTCTAGCCGCCAGCCATCAGCCCCGAGAGAGCGGCCACCTGCTGGCACTCGTTCTCCAGCTCGACCGCCTGCTGGAAGGTGAAGCCGGCCGCTTCCTGGGTAAAGGGCGTGTAGGATGCCGCTTCCGTCCCGGTCTGCACCTGGTCGCCCGCCAGGAACACGTACCACTCGGGCGCAGGGACGATGGCGCTCCCCGTGTTGTTCTGATACGTGATGCCCACCTGGTTCGCCGCGGACACCCTGACCCCGGTAATGGAAAGACCCTGCTGGCTGCTCGGCTTGTTGACGAGCACGCTCCCCGGCACGGAGTTGATAAATGCCGCGCCGTTCACCGTGAAGGTCTGCTCCGCCGTGGGGTTGGCGGCGACGGAGGCGGGGGTGAGCAGCGCCATAATGTACTGAAGGGGCAGTCCGGGGTTCTGCCTGTGCACGGCGAGCGCGTATATCTCGTTCGCCGTAGGGGTGATCCCCGCCGCGGTGGGGTTGACGAAGCTGACCCGCGCGGAGTTCGCCCCGCCCACCCTGCCCGCGCCCACGAGCAGGCCCGTCTGGAATGTCGGTTTCTGCACTCCCACGACGGCATCGGTGGCGAGCAGGCCGTTGAGGGCAAGCGTCGCCTCGGCCGCCGTGACCGTGCCTACGGACGAGATCGTCCCGCCGTTGACGTTGGCGATGAAGATCTTGCTCTGTGGCGCGACCTCGTTGGTCGCCACCATCGTGTACGCTTCCGCGGCCGGGGTAATGGCCGCCGCCGTGTTGTTGAAATAGGTGATGCCGATGACGTTGTTCCCGACGACCCTGACGCCGCCTATGCCGAGGCCCGCCTGAGCGGTGGGCTTGGACACGGCGAGCGCCATGCCCCTCGAAATATTCACCCCGCCCGTGAACGAGACGGCGGGGGGCCTGATAGCCCGATCCCTGACTCGTGATCTGGACGGCCGTCACATTGCCCGACGGGTTGATGACGGCGATGCCGCTCGCTCCCGAGCCGTAGGGCTGTGCTGCGGTCGCCGCGGGGGCGTCGAGTGCGCCCGCCGTGCCGCTCTGCACGTTGGACGGGTTGGGTCCGCCACCCGCGAAGACGACCGTGGGCGGCACCACGTAGCCGAACCCCCCGGAGGCGATGTTAACCGCCGTCACATGGCCGGAGGCGTCGATCAGCGATGTCGCGACGGGTGAGACCGGCGCTATGGCGAACTGCTGCTCCATCGAGGTATTGGCCGGGACGGCGACAGGGGTGAGGGTCGCCGATATGACGGGGAACCCCCTTAACACGACCACGTTGTATACCTGCGACCCCGTGGGCGTGATCGGGGACCCGGTGTTGTTGCTGAAGGTGAGGGCGAGCGTGTTGGCCGCGGAGACGCGGGCGTTAGCGACGCCGAGGCCCGCCTGGCTGGTCGGCTTGTTCACCGCCAGGACAAAGTCCGTCGTCTGGAGCCCTGTGACGGTGAACGTCTGCTCCGCCGTGGTATTCGCCGCGACCGCGGAAGGGCTTGCGGTCGTAAAGAAGTTGACGACCTCTCCCATCGGCTGTCCCTGCACCGGCCCCTGGGAGGGACCGGCCTTCTGGGGCACGGGGGTCGCCCCGTAGAACCCGATCTTATCCTGCGCCGACTGGCCGATGTTCCAGCCGTCGGGGTTTGCGTCCGTAAGGTTTCTTATAGGCATGGCNNTCTCCTTAGCGGTTGGGGGGACACCCCTCTCGCCATTTTGGTTTTCGGAGGAGTGTCCCCCCTCCATTTATCCCGTGATCCGGCAGGCCAGCTCCGGCCTTAACGTTGCCCATCCCGCGAGCACGTCGATGCGGCACGGGAACTGGGCGTTGTTGATGTCGTAGGCCCTGACGATCAGCATGCTTATGCCGTCGTAGGTGTCGCGGGCCGCGAAATCGACGCCTTTCGGCATCTCCAGGTCCGCCGTGGCCAGGGTGAAGGCGTCCTTGTGATAGGCGACGTTCATCGGGTACGCGGTGCTGGCCGCCCCCGACGCAATGCCCACCTGCGCCCCGTTCGCCGGGCTTGCGCTCACCGTGCCGTTCGCGACCTGCGGCCCCACGACCGTGATCGAGGGCGCTATAGGTATGGACATGTTCCCGGACCCATCGGACGAGCAGCTCGCGGTGACCACGAACCGCTGCAAATACCCGACGTTCGACTGGTTTTCCGGGTTGACGCCGTAGACGCCCGCGATGGTGATGACCTCGCCCGCGTTGAGGACGTTGCTGGCGGACGCCGTCCAGCCGGTCGTCGCCAGGAGCGCGCCCGTCTGGCCCGCGCCGGACACCTGGGCGCTGCCCGACCCCGCGTGGCTGCCCGTGGCCAGGAGGTTGACGTTCTGGCCATGGCGAACTCGAACCCGAGGGCCGTGCCGATGACGCCCTTCCTGTACTGCTTCGCGATCTCGCCCGCATCCTGAAAAAGACCTTTCAGCCCGGCCACGGACTTCGCCATCGCCGCGGGGTTGAGCACGCAGCGCCGGTTGTCGTCCCTGGGGGCGGCCATGTTGTCGAGCATCATACCCGCGTTCAGGTAGACGTCGGGCGCGTTATAGTTGAGCGTGTCGTCGGTGAAGCTCCCGCCCGCGACGCCCGGCGTCGTCCCCGGCGTACCCACCTGGTTGTAGATGTTGACCGTCTGGCCGAGGCCGTCCTGGTCGATCTGCGAGGCGAGGCGCGCCATGGCGGGTGAGAGGACGCGCTTCGAGAAGTCGTCGAGGGTGAGCGTCAGCTCGGCCTGGGTGAAATTGAGGCCCACCTGGTAATTCGTGGTGAGGCTCAAAGGGACCGTGGACTCATTCGTGTTCTGCGCCTGCAGCGCGGTTGTCTTCGACACGCAGTAGCGGTTCGGCAGGCGCACGTTGATCGTGGACCCCACCTTCGCGCCCGACAGAGCGAATTCGCTCGAATACTGCTTGTTGACGTTCTTGACAAAAACGAGGTTGTTGTGGAGCACCCGTTGGGCCTCCCGCAGCACCTGCGTCGGCGTCAGTAATTTGTTCGACATAAGCATCTCCTTTTTGTCCGGTAATCAGTGCGGGTTCACTTCCTTCTCCCGTACTGCGCCTCGTTTCTCCGCCTGACGAATTCGTCGATCGGCACCCTGTCGTCGTCCGTCTCCACGCTGCCTGATCTCCCGCCCACGGGGCGCACGGGCTCGGGCGCCTGGGAAACGACGGTCCGCGCGGATCGTGGCCTTGATGCGCTTTCCGTCGCCGCCTCGATCCGCCCGATCTCCCTCGCCGCGGCAAGGGGGTTGAGCCGTGCGATCCTCGCCGCCTCGTCACGGTGGGCGGACAGGTAGCGCAGCACCTGCGGCGCGGCCTCGGATTCCTTGATGGCAAGCGCCATGGGCAGGCTGACGGGCAGCGTCGCGTCATTCTCGATGCTGAGCAGCTCCGGGTCGCCTTCCGCGGCGGCCGTCATCCTCGCCCTGTACCGGCGCTCCATCTCGCCCTGGGTCTCCCTTGCCCTGTATGCCCCTATCTCCTGTTTCAGGTCGAGCTTCGCCTTTTCGACGACATACCGGGTGCGCGCCTCCTCGTAGTCTTCGAACCGCTCGAAGTCGGCCGGCACGGGGAGCCCGGGGGCGCCCGCCGGGGAAAGGCCGGGGGCGGCCGGTCTTATCCTGCCTTCCGCGATGGACCGCCAGTACGCGGCCTCCTCGCTCCGGGCGATTTCCCGCCGCTCCGCTTCCCTTTGCCTGGCGACAAGCTGTTGGATGCGCCTCTCCACGCCGGAGGGTCCCGCCCCCTGTTCTCTCGGTGTTTCCGGCTCAAGCTGGGCGCCCGGTTCCCAGGTGTCGGCGGGCTGCGCGGACGTCGAATCCGCGTCCGGTGCGGGTGACGGGTCCGCTGCAACGTCCGGCGTCAGCATGGTAGTGACGGTAAGGTCTTCCATCTGTCTCCTCCGTTTCTTCTCTCTTCCCTCTCTTCTCTTTCCCTCCCCCTTGTAAGGGGGGAGGGTTGGGTGGAGCTGAAGGCGCCCCTTCCCGCATTTCCTTTTCCCTATGCCCTTCGGGCCAAAAAAGGAGCGGCAACCGAGTGATTGGGCACCCAATTGCCGCTCCTGATTCGCTTATCGTCCCCTCCGGTCTGGCCGGACCTTCGGAGAACCCGAATTTTATCTATTTACGCGTCGGTATATTCCCCTTCTTTACCTTTCAAACTGTCCGAAAGTGCGCGATCCTGCAAGACCCGTCTTATCATCCTTTCCACCTCTTCGTTCGCATTGACGTAGAGCAGGTTTACCTGGGGGTGCGATTCCCTGAACACACGGAACACCTCGTCGCTGAATGCTTGTCCGACAGTAACGACCCCTTTAAAGTCGAGGATGACTTCCTTGAACCGCTCGAAGCGCGCGATAAGCCTCTTTGCCTGTGAGCGCGAGACAAGGGATTCCCCCTCGTACTGGAGCAGCTTCACGGGGATCACCGTTCTCGAAAAGCCGAATTCCCCATCGTCCACGCTGTAGCGGTCAAAAACCGCTTTCTTCGTCCGCGGTGAATCCCTCCTGATCTCCATCAAGACGGCGGTCCCCTTCGCCCCCCCACTCGTCTCGAATAATATATCTTTTATGCCTCTGCTTTCAGGCTCCGCGAGAAAAGAGAGCCCATCCGACTTTATGGAGAATGTGTCAAACATGCGCGACGTAAAAAATATCCCCTCCCCGGTATGGTTGTCGGGGTCGGAGGTCAGTTTGCCTTTGGCCAGCTCGAGGATTGCTTCCCGTGGGTCGTCGAGGCCGAAATGGGTGCGGATCTTCTCGAAGATCCCCACCCCTTCATCCCAGACCCACAGCTTTACCATGAGCGCATCATACAGGACCGCTATGCCCACGACCTTCGATTCGGCATGATCGAGGACATTATTGAATATCTCGGTAAAGCCGTATTCGCAGATATCGCGCACGTTTTGACTCATCTCCGGGAGGAGAGGCGCGACGTTATCCCTCCACACCCTGTGCTCGGCCATGCCGGGAACGATATCAAGAGGGATAACATGCTTGGTCACGACCAGGGAGTACGCGGTATTCCTCCCGGCACCACCCGCTTCTATCACCTTTTCGGCCTTCAGTGTCCGGAGGTACCGGTTGACGGCCTGCCTGGAGATGCCGAACTCCGTAGCGCTTACCCGCGCGATGTCGCCCGGATGGTCCGGCAGATTATGGACGATGAAGTCCTGCACGCGATGTCGCTCCTCTCTTTTCAATCCCAACGCCGGCCCCTCACATTGTCAATATATTCTATTCTTATCGTAAACTTAATTAGTCTCATTGTCAACTTACGTCCGGGATCTCCGGTCGCCCCCCTCACCCCGCCCTCTCCCCCAAGGGGCGAGGGGAATATGAGGCCATCCCTCCATTCTCTAATCTCCCTTGCCCCGAAGGCGAGGGATATGAGGTCGGGGAGGGGGAATATGAGTCACTTTTCGACTCCTTAATCTCCCTTGCCCCGAGGGCGAGGGGAATATGAGGCCACCTTAATCTCCCTCGCCCCTCCGGGGAGAGGGCGGGGTGAGGGGCCGGTCCTCCTCGTCCCGTCACTTTCGCCTCCTCAGCCCTCCCTGTCCGCCCGGCACGTCCGGCGCGAAGACTTCGTTCAGGATGTCGAGGAGCATGGTGCGCACTTCCCCGGTCGTCTCCTGGGCCTCTTTCAGCGCGCGCAACTTTTGCACCTTCAGTTTTTCCTTCTCCACTTCCAGTTGCGCCTGCTTCACCTTCATCTCTTCCATCTTCACGAGTAGCTGGGGGGGCGGAGGGCTTGGAGGCAACGGGAGCTGCCCTTCCTTGGGAGGCACAAGGTTGGGGGGCATTGTCTTCCCGATACGTTCCGCGATTTCCTCCGCCCCTAAGAAATCCTGAAACTTGTAGACCAGATCGCCCGCGATCCGCATGATCTCGGGGTACGCCGCGACCAGCCGCTCCAGCGATTGCGCCGCCTCTTGTCTTTGCGTGCTGTAGCTCGGGCCCGTCGTCACCACGACGTCGTATCTGCCGGCCGTCAGGTCGTTGTAGCGCGCGTTCCTGCCGTTCTTCGCGGCAAGGCGCGCGAGCTTTCGCCTGTCGAGCCCCGCGTATTGCTCCGGGTTCGCCATCACCACGTCGAGTGCCGCACCGGCGGTGGTGTTCACCGGGACGAAGGTCTCCGTGTCGTCCACGTTCCTGATGCGCATGTCCCGCTGCGTGTCGTACACCTCGGGGATCATCTCGTTAATCACGCGTCCGCAGTGGGCGATGGAGCGACTGAGGTTGTCGATGAAGGCGAAGGTGCCCACGTCGCCGGGCTTTTGCCTGAGCATGATCGCACGCCCGGAGAGCTGCGGCCCCGGTTGTCCCAGGTCCTCCCCGAACATGCCTATGGTGTCCTTGATCGCCTGTTTCGCCTGCCCGATCTGCTCGAAGACGGCCACGGGGGCGGCGCCGGTGCTCACCCTTTGAGGCGGGGGGCGCCTGAGTCGATGTTGTACTTGAGGAAGGGGAAATTTTCCGCGTTGGCCGCGGCGTAATCCTGCTCGTAGCCCTCGAACTGGCGCGCCGTCCCTATCCAGGGGGCCTTCGGGATCATGTCCACGATCTCGGCCGCGTCGGTCACCCAGAAATTAAGGAGGCGCTGCGGGTCTTTTGCGTCCCTGATAAGGCTCCGCACGTAGCTCTTCCCCTCGATCACGCGCTCTGGGCCTTTGACCAGGATGAGCGGGATGTATGCGCCGGGTACGTCGTTCGGGCCGTCCAGGACCTGATCGGCCGTGATCGCGTAGTGGCGCACCCTGGGGTACTCCAC
>PLSJ01000070.1:0-950 GCA_003165115.1 Syntrophaceae bacterium
CGGGTCGAGCGCCGAGGTTGCCTCGTCACACAACAGGATGCGGGGGTCCATAGTGAGTGCCCTCGCGATCGCCACCCTCTGTTTCTGCCCGCCGGACAGTTCCCTTGGTCTTTGGCGTACCTTCTCCGGTATTCCCACGATATCCAACAGCTCTTTGACCTTTCTGTCGATGAATGCGGATTTGTAGTTCCAGCATCGCAGCGGAAGCGCCACATTATCGTATACGCTGAGTCGCTCAAGGAGAGAGAAATGCTGGAAAACCATACCGATGCGCTTTCTGAAGGCCATCAGCGCCTTGCCGGAAAGGCCCTTCACATCGATTCCATCAACGACGAGAGAACCGCTGTCATATCTTTCCAATCCGTTGATACATCTGAGCAAAGTCGATTTCCCTGCTCCGCTCCTCCCTGCCAGGCCGTAAATACCGCTCCTCTCTATGTGCACGTCCAGACCCCGAAGCACCGGAGTATCACCGAAGGACTTTGTAATGTTGCGGCCGATTATCATTGCGGTGTTCCTCCAGTACTCCTCATGTCGGCCTGCGCTGCCGCGTGGAGCGCGGCGCCGAAGGCCCCGACGATTTGTGGTTCGGGCGGCACGAACACGGGCACGCTCAGCTCCAGGCCGATGAGTCTGGCCACGCACTCGTTAAGGGCCACGCCGCCCGCGAAAAAGACCTCGACAGGCGCCGAGACCCGTCTGAGGAGCGCGATGGACCGGCTCACGATGGCCTTGTGAATGCCCAGCGCCACTTCCTGCCGCGCCGCGCCACGGGCGGCGAGGGAAATCACCTCCGACTCGGCGAAAACCGTGCACATGCTGTTGATCTTCTCCGCCCTTACGGCCTGTAATGCCGCTTTCGAGAACTCATCGAGAGTGTAGCCGAGGGCCGCGGCCATCACTTCGAGAAAGCGGCCCGTCCCCGCCGCGCACTTGTCGTTCATCTCGAA
>PLSJ01000070.1:978-6293 GCA_003165115.1 Syntrophaceae bacterium
GTAGCCGGTGGCGGTGATCGCCTCGTAGTCCACCCCCTTGAGAAGACCCCGGGCCGCCTCGAAGGGGTCATGGAGGGTGAGGGCCTTGCGGCTGACGACAAGCCCGCCGCCGTCGATGACGGCGAGCTTGACCGTGCGTGACCCTATATCGATGCCGGCTGTCCTCAACTCGCCTCTATCCTCTCACGAAACGCCTCCACACGCGTTTTGATCTGCCCCGCGTCCTCCTGGCTGTAATCGGTCTCCAAACGCAGGACGGGAATGCCCGCCTTCTCCAGCTCCGCTTCGACCGGACCGGCCTCGACGGTATAGGGATGGCAGAACTGGAGGCTGTAATGGATGACGCCCTGGGCGTTGTATCGTTTGAACATGTCCTTTACATGATCGACCCGGCTCGGGTTCGGGGTGAAGACGGCGCAGTCGATCTTGAAATACCTTTCCGTGACCGCCTCAATCAGTTGATCGACCGTTTCACCCTTATCATCGGTGAGCCACTGAGTGCCCCTCTCGCCCACGCAGGATTCCTCGCCCACGATCACCGCGCCGCTCGCCTCGACGATCATGGGTACTTTCCAATTGGGCACCGCCATGGGACACCCCGATATGAGCACACGGGTGGTCTTCTTCGGGAAGACGCCCTTGCCGTCCTTCACGCGCCCCTCAAGCTCGTCGCAGAGGGCGTTCACGGAAGCCGTAAAGCGCACCGGGTCGTCGTAGAAAAAGACCTGGTTGATGAGGAGCGCATCTAAACCCGATATGGGCGCGGGATCGGCCTTTCGCAGGTCGGCGAGGCGCCTCGTAGCCCTGCGCTTCGCGTTCGTCGTCTCTATGGCGTTCTTCAGGGAGTCGACGGTGATCGTTTTGCCGCTCGCGTCCTCCATCTTCTTCATGAACCTCAGATATTCCGCCTTGAGAAGGCCGCGTCCGGCGTCGCTCTTCATCTGGGGGAGGTCGATGACGTAGAGGTCTTTGACCATGGGCGCGAGGACTTCATATGCCTTCTTCTTGCCGTCGCAGGTATTTTCGCCCACGACGATGTCGCTCGCCTCGACGTAAGGGCACACCTTGCCCAGTTTGAAGCCGAAGGCGGACTTGATGAGCGGGCAAATGTTGCGGGGGAGGACTGCTTCCGCGGCCTCGAAGTTGAAGTCGGCGCCGGCGCAAAGCCCCACGGAGACGCCGTCGACGGCGAGGATCAGCTCCTCCGGGACGAAGACGCAGTACGAGCCGACCACTATGCGGCCTTGCGCCTTTGCGTCCACGATCTCTTTGATCCGCAGGCCGTGCACCTCGCTCATGACGAAGTCGAAGTACTTCATCCCTTCGGGGCGGTCTCTCTGCGACAGGAAAATGTCCTGGTAGGCCTCTCCAAGGACGGAAAGGAGCGCGTCGTGGGACTTAAGGTCAAGACCCAGATCCGACCACATTGGCGTGTAATCCGACATGAAAACCTCCTTTGAAATAAAAAATCCGGCCGCACACTCTCTGCGCCGGATTCCAAAGGAGGCTTACCTTCGCGTTAAGGCGGAGAAAGTGCGGACACGGTCGTAAGTGGGGACCAGACTGGCCCCCGGTATGCGTGTCAGTCTAATGGAATGAATAACTGTGCTTTTTTGCGCATGATCCCTTTCGCCTTTATTCTCATTAGCATGAAGTACCGCTATATATTAAAGGGACACCGGTGCAATGTCAAGGCTCAATTCGCAGGCGTGACGCGCGGAAAATGTTGACATGGACGCGCAAGGCTGTTAGCTTGTAAAAAGTGAAAGTTGCCGGGAGGGAGGATCGAAAGAATGGATGGAAGGGTAGCGAGGGTGACAGAGGTCGTTGCGGGATCTCCGAAGAGCTTCGACGACGCGGTCATGGTCGGTTTCAGAAGGGCCTCGAAGACGTTAAGGGGCATAACGGGCATTAAGGTCAAGGACTGGAGAGCAAGGGTAGAAGACGGAAAGATCGTGGAATACAGGGTAACATTGGAAGTGTTGTTTATCCTTGAGAGCTGACGCGGAGTCCGGCGCCTGCCGGACAGCCGCGCAGATGCCACAGGAGAAGCTGCGCGTAGTAACGGTACTTTCTCCTGATCGGCTTAACAAAGAGGACAAAGGGCAACAGGGTCGCCGGCAGAAGAAACAGGAGGGCTTTGCACACCCTCACCAGGACGAACGCGCCGTAGTAGATCCGTGAATGGTATTTCCCGATGAATTTGTAGAGGGAGATGGAGTATTCAATCCTCCCCCTTATCCAGGATTGCGCCACCGTTTTCCCCTGGAGATGGACCATCTTCGATGCGGGAAAGAAGACCACCCTTGAGCCGGTCTTTCTTGCGCGGAGACAAAGGTCCGTCTCTTCCAGAAAGAAAAAGAACCTCTCATCGAAGCCGCCGAGGCGGTCGAGGAGCTGCCTCCTCGCCATCAGGGCCGCGCCTATCAGTGAAGCCACGTCAAGGGGGGATGAGCCGGTCCCACCCTTTGTCCTGAAGCCGGGAAAAAGGGCCTCCAGCACTGCTCTGGGGACAATCTCCAGGGCAAGGGAAGGCATAGGGGCGAAGGAACGCTGGGGCCTCATATCCTCATGGACGAGCTGGGGAGCGATAATGCCGATAGCCGGGTCCTGTTCCATGAAGCCGAGCATTTTCATGGTTTCCCCTTCGATCAGGCGTGTGTCGGAATTCAAAAAGAGGACGATTTCACCGGACGCGCGCCGGTAACCCATGTTCGCGGCGGCCCCGAACCCCCTGTTTTCGGCATTCCTTACGTAGATGACCCTGGGGAATTGTGACGTTATCATATCTTCCGTCCCGTCCGTCGATCCGTTGTCGACCACAATCACCTCTTTCGTCGCGGCCGCGATCGACCCGTCGGCCTCCAGGGAAGAAAGGAGCCCGGCGACGAGGTGACTCGTATTCCTGGTGATGATAACGAGAGAGAGCACGGTATATCCTACCGCATGATTTCGGAAAATCGCAAGGGCGGTTAAAATTCCTTGACACCCCGGCAACCCTCATGCTATAAAAATTTATGCTCGCGATAAAAAACATGAAACGTGAGGGCGCATGGTGGTGGTGGTTTAACTCAGGGTTGTGAGACCGCCAGTACCTTAGGCCATGAGCGGTTTCGCAACCGCTCATGGCCTTTTTTTATGTAAAGGGCCATGAGATATCTCGTGGCCCTTTTTTTTGCGGGTAAATCTGTGGTTGGAGGGAGCTATGCAGACGAAGATACTTCTGGATGAAAAGGAGATGCCGAGGCAGTGGTACAACATTCAGGCAGACCTCTCCGGCCCTGTCCCGCCTCCGCTCCATCCGGGGAACGGGGCAGCCGGTCGGGCCGGACGATCTGGCCCCGATCTTGCCCATGAGCCTGATAGAGCAGGAGATGAGCCGGGAGCGCTGGATCGATATACCCGAGGAGGTCCTGGAGAAACTGCGCATCTGGAGGCCGGCGCCGCTCTACCGCGCCTCACGGCTGGAGCGGTTCCTCGGCACCCCGGCGCATATCTACTTCAAGCACGAGGGGTTCAGCCCGGCGGGAAGCCACAAGCCGAACACGGCCGTTGCCCAGGCCTATTACAACAAGGCCGCCGGCATCAAGAGGCTGACGACCGAGACGGGGGCAGGTCAGTGGGGGTGCGCCCTGGCATTCGCGGGCGGGCAATTCGGGATCGACGTGAAAGTCTACATGGTGAGGGTCAGCTACGACCAGAAGCCTTACAGGAAGATGTTGATGCAGACCTGGGGGGCCGCGTGCGTGGCGAGCCCGAGCCCCGATACGGCGGCGGGGAGGGAGTTCCTTTCCCATGACGCGCAGCACCCCGGCACCCTCGGCATCGCGATCAGCGAAGCGGTGGAGGACGCGGTCACCTCGAAGGACACCCGGTATTCCCTCGGCAGCGTGCTGAACCACGTGCTCATGCACCAGACAATAGTGGGGCTTGAGGCCCAGAAGCAGATGGCAAGGACGGGAGATTACCCGGACGTGGTGATCGCGTGCGTGGGCGGGGGCAGCAACTTCGGCGGTCTCGCCTTTCCTTATCTGAGGGATAAGATATACGACAAAGATATAAGGGTGATCGCCTGCGAGCCGGCTTCCTGTCCCACGCTGACCAAGGGGCCGTATGTGTACGACTTCGGCGACACCGCGGGGAAAACGCCCCTCCTGGCCATGTATTCCCTCGGCCATGCCTTCATGCCCGCGCCCATCCATGCGGGGGGCTTGCGCTACCACGGGATGGCGCCCCTGGTGAGCAAGCTGCTGGCGGACGGACTCATCGAGGCAAGGGCTTATCCTCAATCCCAGACTTTCGGGGCGGGCCTGACCTTCGCCCGGACCGAGGGTTTTGTCCCCGCGCCCGAAACGAATCATGCCATCGCGTGTGTGATCGAGGAGGCGAATAGAGCCAGGGAGGAGGGGAAAGAACGGGTGATCCTGATGAACTTCAGCGGGCACGGCTTGATAGACCTCGGAGCCTACGATGCCTTTCTCTCTGGAAATCTTGAGGATACGGCGCTGGAAGACGAGGACGTGCAGAGACTTTTGCGGGACCTGGAAAATTTCCCACGGCCGTGACACGCGCTGCCGAAAGGCAGTTTGTGCTGGATTTCCTGGGGGAGGACGTAGTAATCTGGAGTGAAAATGGACAAGGAACGGAAAGGAAAAGAGACAATGTGGCTCTCAAAACGCATGCTTCATCTGAGGCCTTCGGGCGTGAGAAAGATATTCGATCTTGCAAGGACGGTGAAAAATCCGGTGGACCTGAGCCTCGGCGAGCCGGATTTCGATATACCCCTCACCATAAAGGAAGAGGGCATCAGGTCGATCCGCCTGGGATTCAACAAGTATACGCCGTCGGGGGGCATCCCGGAGCTGCGGGAGAAGATACTCGCCCATTTGCGGACAAAGGGGATCATGTGTGAGGACGTGATTGTGACACCCGGCGTCACCGGCGGGCTCCTCCTCGCATTCATGGTCCTCCTCAACCCCGGCGACGAGGTGGTGATCCCCGACCCTTATTTCGTGCTCTACGAGTACCAGATCCTCCTCCTCGGCGGCAAGCCCGTCTTTTTCGACACGTATCCCGATTTCACGTTGAGGGAGGACGCTCTGAGGGGCGCCATCTCGGGCAAGACAAAGATCATCCTTATCAACAGCCCGAACAACCCCACGGGCACGGTCTACACGCGGGACGAGATGGCGATGGTAGAGCGCGTCGCCAGGGAGAAGAACATACTCGTCTTCTCGGACGACATATACGCCCGCTTTATCTACGACGGGGCCGGAACGTCCGATTACCTCGGCCGGCTCTATGAAAACACCCTG
>PLSJ01000167.1 GCA_003165115.1 Syntrophaceae bacterium
TCCATGCGGGAAAAAGATAAACAGGAACTCTTAAAGCTCCTCTCGACGCTGGAAACCGAAATGATCGACCTGTCGAAGACGCATCCCGAGGAAGCGGAGAGCATCGCGGGCTTTACCCAGGTATCGGCCCACGAGGCAACGAGGGGTCAAAGGAATGAACAGTTGGTGCACCTCTCGATCAAGGGACTGACTTCCTCCATCGAGGGTTTCGAGAACACCCACGAGGACCTGGTCAGGATAGTCAACTCGATCGCCTATATCCTTTCGAACATGGGACTCTAGAAACGGGCCGACGGCTGCGATCAGCCCTTGAGGCCTTCCAGGTGCCTCACCAGCTCCTCCCTCGGCACCGCGCCCACCACGCGGTCGACGAGCCTGCCGCGGTTATAGAAAAAGAGGGTCGGCGTCCCGTTGACCCCTTGCTGCGAGGCGATCATGTGATCCTGATCGATATCGAGCGTGACAAACTTCACCTTGCCCGCATAAGCCGACGCCAGGTCATACAGGACCGGCGCGAGCCTCTGGCAATGGCCGCAGCGGGGTGAGAAGAATTCGACCAGCACCGGCCCCTCGAAACCGAGGACTTCGCCTGCGAAGGTATTGTCCGTTATCCGGACCGGCCTGTCGGGATATAGCCTGGAAGGGGGCAGCGGGGATTTGCAGCGGCCGCACACCGCCCTGCCGTCGCCCCACCTGTTCGCCGGAAGGCGGTTCTTTGCCCCGCAATGCGGGCAGCTCACTATTATGCTCTCTGCGGCCATAGGAGAAATATATTCGCTCCGGGCAAGGGTGTCAATGAAGGACAGACCCGCTTTCGGTGCCCCTCGACCATGACCATCAATTCGTGCCATTCGACATGCGCGGCATGTTCCCGGGATAGTTCCCTTTCAGCTTCAGCCCGAGCTGCAACCTTCCCGACACGTTATATTTTCTGAAAAGCCTGTTGCAGTGCGACTTTACCGTGGCTTCCGCGATCTTGAGCTCCCTGGCGATCTCCTTGTTGCAGTATCCTCTCGTGATAAGCTCCGCTATCTCCGATTCCTGTCTCGTCACGCTCGTCCTTACCTGCACTGCCTGGGTAAGGATATGTTTGATGGTCAGGTGGTCCAACCAAAGGTCCCCGGAGGCAACCACCCTCACGGCCTTCTTCAGCAGCTCTCCGTTCGCTCCGGCGGAGAAAATCCCCGCCATCACGCCTATCGAAATCAGCTCTATGACTTCCGAATCGATCAAAGACGGCTCTGTCCTGCTCTCCATCATGATAAGCTTGGCGCTGAGGCCGCCCCCTGTCAGGACATGGNNCCGACGATCGCTATCGCAGGATCTCCTTCGACCAGCATGCGTACACCTTCGCAAAACAGACGATTGCTCGACACGATGGCAAGCTTGATTGTCATCATCTTCCTCCTGTGGAAAAATGCTCTCTCAGTTGTATAAAAGAGGAAAAACCGTTCTCGATGTGTAAATGATTATGAATAACTGTCATGAATGTTTACAATAATCGTGCCACGCGCTTACCCAGTGCCCCTCTTGTCTTCGTGTCAGGTTTCTTCAATTCATCCGCAGTCTTACCGGCATTGACGGAACCGGGCCAGTAAGCGTGATGTCTCATGAAAGGAGATAGATGTCTCGTTATATGAGTCAAGGGTCTTGCACCGTAAGACAAAGACCGCGTCCCGACGGGACTGGGTCCCCGGCCGCGAGTAGGCTCACAGGTTGTCGAAGAGGTCGGAAAGGTGTGCCAGTTCGGGGAAGTTGAGGTTCATCATCTCGTCGATCTTCGCCTCTTCCCGCAGCGCCGCGACCGCCAGGTCCTTTTCCTGTGCGATCCCCTGAGATAGCAGGATGTGCTCGAGATTGGCTATCTTCATCTGCTGGTGCACCAGCGTTGCGGTAACGGTCGCAAAGGCGAGTTGAAGCGTCTTCCTCAAGTTTTCATTTATCACTATCGGCCTCCTCGGCATGGTATGGGAAAGGGACAACGTAAGCCAAGCCTGCGCTTTTGCCGCAAACCTTCCTCTTACTTAAGATAGCAACGCAGCGTGCCATAATCAATCAGGAGACCGACCGGAGGCCGGAAGGAGGATGGGACGTCATTTCTCACGTTCACTGCCGGCAAAAACAGGCCTTGCCGCAGCCGCCGGTCCTTCGTCCCACAGAATGACCTTGCCGGGTTGACTGCGCGCCACCGGGTTGACGTGTTGAGGCGTTGTCGCCGTGAGGACCGCCGGGATAACGCAGAGAAGGAGAAGGATGAAGAGGCGGGACAGGAAACCGATCTCATGGCCGGCCCTCGCTCCCATGTCTTCGCACGCCTCCTTGTCGTGCATCTGCTCTGGGTCTCGCCTTTACCTTGAAGACAGGCTAATCTGGAGAGCAAGGGACGTGCCAATCCCAACCAATCGATATTATTAGTGATATATTTGAGAGGAAGCCTGCCTTTTGTAAAATAAGGCACACAGTGTAAAGAGACCGGCGCCGCCCGTGCCCGAAAAAACCCCGGACGTGCCCGATTTACGCGCACCTGACCACGCTGTAAAGAGTTATGCCGGCCCGGCCGGCCCACTTTACACCCCGACACGCCCGGTCCCCTTCGATAAGGTCACATTTTTTGACGCAGAGAAGACGCATATACCCGATAGCGTTAAAACTTTTGTCAACTAACGTTTATCCACCTAATGACTATACAACCCGGCCTTCGTCGTGCTACTTCTGAATCGTTGACACTCTTCCGGCCGCCCATTATCCTTCTATCAGACACAACGCCAAAGGAGCTACCGTGCGTTTCAGTCCGCGAGTCGAGATGAAGATCCCGGCAGAAGTCGAAATAGGCGCCGAGAAGAAGGACATTCTCATCGTGACCCTTGGTCTCGACGGCGCGTTCATCAGGAATTCCATCCCCGCTTTCGACGGAAATCCTTCACCGCACGGATTGGTCATGCGCTACGAGCTCCCCCAGCAGGGCCTCGTCGAGCATGCCGCCAGTATCGTAAGAAAGGACGCCGACGGTTACGCCCTGGCCTTTCATGACGTCGCCCAGGCCTCGAAGCTTAAGCTCTGGCAGTACATTATCGACAACCTGGTTCCCGCGGGCGATTGCTTTTTTTGCGGGCAGCGATATACGGTCATGCCGGAGATATGCAAGAACTGCGGCTGGGACCTGGCGATCGAGAAGCATGGTTATTTCGAATACCACGAGAAAATGGTAGTGGTCAA
>PLSJ01000077.1 GCA_003165115.1 Syntrophaceae bacterium
GTCCAAATGCGTTTGCCCTGGTCTCCCCTCGATATTTTTAGACGAGTCTGGTATATTTACGTAGAATGTCGAATTACCTCGTGATCGGGACATGGAACACGAAGTCCGAAGAACTCGATTTTCTCTGCGAAGAAATCGCACGCAAGGGGCATATAGCCATAAAGCTCGACGTTTCTTCGACCCGGTTCATCGATGCCAGAGACACAGCCATAGACGATGCCATAAAGAGGGCTAAAGCCGGGTTGAAAGAGATAATGACACGCCACCGGATTGCGGGCATCGTGGCCGTGGGAGGCGGTACCCTGCTCTTTATGGCGGTGCGGATCATGGAGGACGTGCCTCTCCTGGTCCCGAAGGTCATCGTTTCCACAATGGTGGTCAATAGCCTCGGCGCATTTGGGAACCACAAGGACATCGTTTATCTCCAGTCGCCCTGTGATTTCGGGGCACTCAACCCCCTTTCCGAGGCAATCCTCGCCAATGCCGCCAATATAGTCACCGCCATGACGCCGGGTCTCCTTCGCACGGACGGCCGGGCCGTGGCCATCACCGCCATCGGCATTACCGGGGTTTACACGGAAGCGGTCAAGGCGTTCTGGCGCGGCAGAGGGTTGGCCCTCGTGCCTTTCCATTCCGCGGGTGAGAGCACTATGGCGATGGCCGAGCTGGCCGCCAGGGGCCTCTTTCATGGAATCCTCGACCTCACGCTCCACGACGTGGTGGATCATATCGCTGGGGGGGCATATGGGAACATCAACGAAGAGCGGCTTGCCTCCTATCTTTCCAGGGATATTCCGGCGGTATTGTGTCCGGGGGCGGTTGACGCGGTCGCCTTCGCGCCGGGCAACGGAGGCGTGCCTTCGCGCTTCAGGAAAAGAAACGTGTACAAGCACGATTTCCGATGGGCGTGCAAGGCCACCGAAAGAGAAGCGGCGGGAGTGGGCACGTGGATCGGCAAGATCGTGGCGAAGCAGGCCCCGAAAAGGCTGCTCTTCCTTATTCCCCTGAAGGGGTGGTCGTATCCCGGCGAGCCGGGGAAGCCGTTCTACGACCCCGGCCTGATGAGCGCCTTTACCACCCACCTGGAGAAATACGTGGGAAAAGAACGCATCGAGTCCGTGGACCTCTCCATTAACGACCCCGACTTCGGCATTATGGCTTCGCAACGTCTTTGCGATTTAATGGGAGAAAGATGGAAAACGTAAAGATCAACCTCGATAACCTTATCGCCTTTCTTTTCGTTGCCAAGGAAAAGAGCTTCAGCGGTGCGGCGACCAGGCTCTTTCTTACCCAACCCGCAGTGACGACCAAGATCAAGTGCCTCGAAAGCCAATTCGGAGGAAAACTGTTCGCCACCACGGGCAAAGATGTGCAGCTCACCGACCTGGCCAGAGAAGTGCTCCCTATGGCCGAGGAGATATACAGGGAGGTCAAGGAGATAGAGTCCGTGGCCTCATCCTTCAGGGATACGGTAAAAGGCGTGCTGCGCATCGGCGCCTCCAGGTCTCTTTCCCAAACGTATGTACCGCTTTTGATTTCCATGTTCGCCGAACAGTGTCCGGGCGTGTCGATAAGCGTCACCGAAGGCTATTCACACGACGTCATCGAGAAAATACTGGAATTCAGGGACGAAATAGGTGTTATTCCGCGGGTGCAGGTAAGCGACAAGCTGATAACCCACACCATCTCCAGGGAAAGAATGGAACTCGTCGTGGGATCGAGCCACAGGCTCGCAAAGAAAGAACGATTGAGCATCGATGACATCCTTCAGGAACCTATCATACTGGCCGGGGTCGGCTCAGCCACGAGATTGACGTTCCTCGAAATCTTCGAAAAGCACCACGTGACGCCTCGCATCGCGCTGGAATCGGAGAATATCGAGATGACGAAGAAGTATCTCATCCTGGGCAAAGGGTTAGGCCAGCTCTACCCTCCCCTGATGAAGGACGAATTGGAAAAAGGCCTTTTGAAGACGTTGACGGTCGAAGGACTCGATATCTTCATAGACGTCCAGCTTGTCTACCTTGCGAGGCGGGTCCTGAGCAACAGTGCAAGAAAGTTCATGGAGATCGCCGTTTCGACCTTCGGTCCCCATGACGATGTAAAACCGGCCGATAGCCCGTCCCCATGGAGAGACGGCGCCGGGCGGGGACAGCGCGTGTGACAGGGCGGCCATTTTCGGGACCGGACGCACAGGACGAAGAGGCAAGGGTCCTAGAACGCATCACGCGCGGCATCCATCACGGCGCGCGCGAATTCAGGGTCCTCCATATTGGCGTCCACCTCGATAAGCTCGATCTCCTTCTTCAAGGCGCTTCTCAGCCTCCTGACGAATAGGGCGTCTTCCGCAGGGTCATAGGTGGGGCTGCCCGGCGAGTCCACCGAAGACCATCCCTTCAGGGGAATGAGGACCTTTACCGGACCGGTCGATTTGTTCAATTTCCATGCGAAGACCTCTGCGACCTCCCATAGTTCCTTGGGGGTCATGCGGATCCACGTCCGAAACCGATCCAGGTCGTACTTTCTCCGCGCCGCATGTTCCGGCCTGGACATCGACCGGGATGGGGTGACATGGTTCACGCCACAGGTCGAGATGATTTGGGGAATGCCCACCCTGCCGGCCGATTCCAGGCGACGGGCCCCTGCGTCCCGCATGAACCCATAGAGATGTTCGCCCACGCCTCCGGGCGCGAGATCGATGACCCCGTGAAACAACCCGCCGGCAATCATATCCTCCATGACGCGATCACCGATTCCGGCGGCGTGAAATCCGACCACCTGGTAGCCCTGCTTCTCCAGGGCGAGCCGAACGGACCTGGCACATTTCTCACAGGTGCTCAACATGGTGAGGGCGATCGATTTCTCCTTGTCGATGACCGGGTCCACGGCACGGCCCTGGACCGTTGCGTAAAGGGCGTAAGCCGCCCTTCGGAGCACGTTCCTCACGAGACCGGAAAGTCCGGAAATCTCGACGACGGAGTGGAAGAGCATGATGTCGCTCGTTTTCAGGAACTGGTTGGAAAGGCCGGGCAGGGCGGCCGCCGACGATACCATGAGCTTGGGGAACCCGAAGGAAAGGGCCTGCATGACGGCCGTGATCACGAAGCTGCCGGTATAGCCGCCGATGCCGATCACACCGCGGACCCGTCCTTCCTTTACCAGCCCCAGGGCGATCCGGGCGGCGCCCGCCGCCATGATCGCCATGTTGGGGGCCATTTGCCTGCTGCCGCTCACCGCCTCCAGGCTGCTCCCGCCGGCCTCGGCCACCACGCCCGCCGGTATCTCCGGTTGCACGCACGGGTCCGCGTATCTCATGGAGAGGTCCATGAGAAGAGGCTTGACCCCCAGGCCCCTGAGCGTATCCCTCAGGTAAAGGGCCTCGGGCCCCTTGGTGTCCAACGTGGCAAGGAGGAGGACGCCGGGTCTCACGTCTTCATGTATTTCCAAGAGGTGGAAGTCCTTCGTATTTCGTCTATGGGGAGATCGTCAAAGAAACCCCTGTCCAGGATATACTCGACGTTCAGCCTTCCATCCACGGTGTGGAGCGGCAGCATGGCGTCCCTTTCTCCATCGAAATCAACGGGCGTGATCCCCTCCTTCAGACAGTGGTTCATATCGTAGGTGGGCGTCGCCCTGACCCAACGGCCGTCGATCCTGAGGTCCGTAAGCCCGTGATAAGGGAAGACGTTGCTCCCTCTCTTCTCCGCGAGCGCCGGGGCGCGGTGACTGCGGATTTCCGCGAACCTGAGCCGGGCGGGGATATTGGCGGCACGGGCCAGCGCAACCAGCAGGACCGCCTTCTGCACGCAATAGCCCTCTCCACTCGCGAGAACGTGACTCGCCTTGAAATCCGAATCGTTTGACCGGGGCGAATAGATGTCGTACCTGATCTCGTCCCTGACAAAATAGAAGAGGCGGATAGCCTTTTCCTTCGCACCCTCGATGCGCGTGGTCAATTCCCCGGACTTTTCCTTTATGGGGCTTGAGTCGCAGTCGATGAAGAATGTGTGGCCCACGTAGCGTTCGCCCATCGGTCCTCCTTCAATCCTCCACCAGCGTCAGGGCGTTGGGAGCGCACCAGAGGACGCACTGCGGATTGGGCGGATCGCCGCAGAAATCGCATTTCAACGGGATGCCTGTGTCGGGCTCCTTATACACCGACTTTGCCGGGCACGACGCGCGGCATATGACGCACGCGTCCACATCGACCCCTTCGGCGATCCGAATGCCTTTCGAATTACAGGCGGCCTCCGTGTAAGGGCCCGCGATGACGGGCAGGCAGAATTCTTCTCCCACGAAGACCCTGATCCGCGACCGCCAGGGGTTCACGCTCCCTGTGTGCCCCAGGGAGCAGGCGATTTCACACTGCTTGCAGCCCGTGCATATTTTGTGGTCTATCCTGATCTTCATATCACCCCTTCCCCTTCCTTTTCCAGCGCCAGCTCCTCAAGCTTCTTCCTGGTCGGCACGCCGTTTTTGTCCCACCCTCTCCACTCATAATAGTCGACAAGCAGCGTATCGAGGGGGACCACCCTGTTCTTCACCCGCGGCTCTTTCGTTATCCTCGGCGGCAGGGCGTCGCTCTTCCCTGTAATGCCCGCTCTCAGGTTGAACAGGCGCTCCAGGTTCCATATCCTCTCTCCCAGCAGATCGAGGTCTTCCTTCGTCCGGGCAACGCCGGTCACATGGGTGAGCCACTCGGACAATTTCTCTCCCCACAGGGGACCGTGATAGATGATCCAGCAAAGCACGCCTGAATCGGCGGCCGCGATGTAGTCCTGGTCCTTCTTGGTGAATTCCACGAAGTGGGCGGGGTCTTTTCGGCCCTCGTAAAAGGGCATGGTCGATTTCGTGTGGCTGCCTCCCGTATTGCAGGTGGCGTACTGCAACCCCAGGGCATCGAAGGCCTGGGGGTGCCAGGCCGGTATACCCATGCCCTTTACCCCCATAAACAATTCGGGATGCCCGTATTTCGTCGCAAAGGCTATACCGCCCTCGGCCATGAGGTCGCCGATACCCTGCCTGTGGGCTATCTGTCTGAGCAGTATGAACATGTTCGTGTTGCCGAACTCCAGCGCGTAGCCGAGGTCTTTTTCGGGCAGGTGGCCTTCCTCGAAGAGCTCCATGGCGCAGGAGATCATCGTGCCGGCCGTGATCGTGTCCATGCCGAGCTCGTTGCAGAGATAATTGGCCCGGCAAATGTCCTCCATGTCTCCGAGACCACAGTTCGCTCCCAGGAGGGCCATCGTCTCATGTTCCGGGCCTTTCGCCGTCAAGGGGTATTCCGCATCCTTGATGCGGCTTCTCTTTCCACAAGAGAAGGGGCAGGAAAAGCACGCCTCGTCCCGCACCCGGATCAGGTCGCGGATAACCTCCGGGTTCTCGTATTTGACGAATGCCTCGGAGTACCCCGCCTTGAAATTGAAGGCAGCCTGGCTCTTGCTCGAATTGGCCCGGCCGGGAAGCCCCCAGGTCCCATATCTCCTGCGTTTCTGGAACTCGCCGTTGTCCCGCGCCTCCGCATAGAAGCCCATCACCGCCTTTCGAAAACCCTCCACATCGGCGATGCTGACCTGTCCCGTGCCTAACGCCGCCACGGCCTTGAGGTTCTTCGAGCCCATGACCGCGCCGAGGCCCGATCGCCCCGCGGCCCGACCGCCGTCGGACATGATGGAGGCGAACCTCACCAGGTTCTCTCCCGCGGGGCCGATGTTGGCGATGCCCATGCAGTTGAGGCCCCAGTTGTCGAGGCCGTAGTCTGTTTTCATCTCGTTCCGGATCGCCTTTTCCGTATCGGAGGAGACTTTCCCCCAGAGGGGACCGGCAGGGTGTATCTCCACCCGGTCGTTGAGAATGGTCACATAGACCGGCTCGGGCGATTTGCCTTCAAAAATAAGCAGGTCGTAGCCCGAATACTTCAGGTTGGCGCCGAAGTAGCCGCCGCAGCAGGGACTCGCCACGCAGTTGCTCAGCGGGGATTTGGCCGAAACGATAAAGCGGCTCGCCGCCGGCGCGCCGCTGCCCGTCAAAGGCCCCGTCGCAAAGATGAGCTTATTTGCCGGACCGAGGGCATCGATGCGGGGGTCGATCTCGTCGAAGAGGATCCTGGCGCCCATGCCTCGGCCGCCGACGTAATATTTCATCAGGTAGGCCGGCAGGTCCTCGACCCGCGAGGTCCCTTGCGTCAAATCGATTCTCAGTATTTTTCCATTCCAGCCAAACATAACCCTCCTCGCGCCTCTCTCTTATCGATGCACGCCGTTATCGACGGTCCGATAATGAGCCCCGTCCTCACAGGCGCGCCAGCTCCGCCTGAGAGAATACGGGTCCGTCGCTACAGACATACTTGCTTCCCACATTGCAGCGGCCGCACTTCCCTATGCCGCACTTCATCCGCTTCTCCAGCGAAAGAAGAATATTTTCGTCGCCGAATCCCAGGTCCCTGAGCACCGGTAACGTGAAGCGCATCATCGCCGGGGGTCCGCAGACCACCGCGACCGTGTTCCCGGGGCCGGGCGCCAGGGACCGGATGACATTGGGCACCAGGCCGACACGGCCCTGCCACTCGTCTCCTTCTTCTTTCTGGTCCACCGTGAGGTGCAGCCGGAGGTCCGTCCGTTGTCCCCAGGCCTCCAGGTCCCTCCTGTAGAGAAGCAGCCCCGGCCTTCTTGCCCCGTAGACGACCGTCAGGTCTCCGAAAGTCTTTCTGTTTCGTTCGTGAAGGATGTAGTTCGTCAGCGACCGCAGGGTCGAGAACCCGAACCCGCCGCCTACAAGGAGAAGGTTCCTGCCCCTGAAAGCCTCCAGGCAATACCCGTTCCCCAGCGGCCCCCGCACCCCTACCGTGTCCCCTTTCTCCATGTTGTGGAGAGCGCCTGTCACCACCCCGATCTTGCTCACGCTGAACTCGAGGCGTTCCGGAACGGTGGGCGTGGAAGCCATGCCGAAAGGGGCCTCTCCCTTGCCGAAAACCGAAATCTCCGCGAACTGGCCGGGTATATAGGCAAACCGCTCCTTGTCCTCTTCCCTGGCGAAGCTGAGAACAAAGGTCTTGATCTTTTCATCCTCCGTTTCGGTGATGATCTCCTCTATTTTCATGAGAAACGGGACATAAGGGTTTTCCATTACCGCGCCTCGGCCTGTGATATTTTTTTCAGGACCTCACGGATGTCGAGGTTTACCGGGCATTCCGTCACGCAACGGCCACACCCGACGCACCCCGTCATGTTCCGGCCCTTCGGAAGATAGCTGAATTTGTGCATGATCCTTTGCCTGAACCTTTCTTTCCCCGAAGGCCGGGGGTCGTAACCGGAAGCCTCTCTCGTAAAAAGGGGAAATTGACAGGAGTCCCATATCCTGATCCTCTCCCCGGTCGTGGATGCGGCCTCGTCGCAGATGTCGAAACAATGGCACGTGGGACAAAGGTAGGTGCAGACCCCGCAGCCAAGACACGACTCGGTGAGACCGGCCCAGAGAAGGTCGTCGACAGGGCGCTCCAGTCGCTTTTCCAATGCTTCCCCGATGGAAGCCGGGTCCATCGAAGACGCGGCCTCTTTCCCGATCTCTTCCGCCTGGGCAAGCTCCTCGACACCCGCATTTTCAAAAGGCCCTTCCTGCAGGAAGGCCCTCCCCCTGACGCTTGCCGCCTCGACCGCGTAGCGGTCGCCAAGATCGACAAGGAGCAGGTCCGACCCATCCGCCGAGCACGGGCCGCCGCCCATGGAGAGACAGAAGCACGACGGACTCGGGTTTACGCACGCCATGCCGAAAACGAGAGTCCCGGCCCTCTTGTCTACATAATAGGGGTCCGGGCAATCGCCTCCGAATACCGCGTCCAAAAGCAGGAGCCCCCTGGCATCGCACGGACGGACCCCGAAGAGGATTTGCTTCTCTTCCGTGCGTGGGGCCACCTGCACCTCCACCTTCCCTTCCTCGGCCCGGTACGCAAAAATCCTCTCCCTCTGGGGAAACAGGGCCTCTTTGGCGGAGTTCTTCGTCTTCCCGTCAACGAGCGCGACGTCCGTCGCGGAGTCGATTCTGTCGAGGAGAAGCAATTCACCTTTTCTCACGGGGGCGAACACCCGGTAATCCCGGAGAAGGTCCCTGAGAAACGCTTCCAGCCGCTCTTTCCTCAGTATCCTCACCTCTTCCCGAATCATGGGTTCACCATAAACGGCTCCGGGTCATCGGCGCAAAAAGTCGCCAGGGGGTTCGCCTCGTCGGGACCGCCCTCCGCTTCGTAATTGAAAAGCTCCTTCACCTCTTTCTGGAGCATTCTATTCAGCTTCCTGATATCCACCCCCATGGGACAGGCCTGTTCGCAGGCCCCGCAGCCCACGCAGCNNGCACAGGGGACAGGCGTTCCGGCACGCGTAGCAGCGAATGCACCTGCCCGCCTCCCCGGCCAGGTAGGCCCATCGGACTTCACGGTCCAGGGCAGCGAAGGCTTCCACGTCGGAAAAGTCCTGCTGCGTCTCTTCCACCGGCTCTCCGACCAGCACGTCGTGCAGAACCGGGTTGCGGTGGCCGCAGGCTTTGCACCGTTCGCAGAGGAACTCCCGGCGGTCTAGCACCTTCTCGAACGCGCGTCCTTTGAGGGTCAGACGGTCTCCCGCCTCCCCGGCCTCGACTATCGCCTTGTGGCCCACTTCCGCCTCGATCCGTGCCCGATCGATCATCCCTCCGCAGGGGACCCCGATCACGATCACCCGGTCCCTCGCAACCTGGTTCTCCCTGATCAGCTCCGCGAGGGCGCGGCTGTCGCATCCCTTGGCCACGATGGCCGCCTTTTCTTTCCTTTTGGCGAGGTATCGCGCCACGTTGATTTCGGAAAAGCCGTTCCAGACAAGCCGGTCGACGTCTTCCTCTTTTCTGATAAAGCAGGGCCGGGACGTGAGAGGCAGGCTCCCCTCCTCAAAACCGATGACTATCTCCACCTGCTTTTCCCGCAGAAGCGTGCGGGCAGCTTCTCTTATTTCATGAACGAGCCGCGACATCGAACCCTCCGGGGACATCCTTCACCAATTGTTTCGCGGGCCCCAGCGCCGTGATCCGGGCGGTCACCTGCTCGACCACTCTCGCGAAGCGGGCCCCCTCCGACGCCGATACCCAACTGAACTGCACCCTGCCCTCTTCGAGGCCCACATACCCGAGAAGGCCCTTCAGGAGGGCAAACTTTCTCCTGGCGCTGTAATTCCCGGTCAGATAGTGGCATTCACCGGGGTGGCAGCCGCTCACCAGCACGCCGTCCGCGCCTTTTTGCAGGCTGGTCAGGATGAACAGGGGGTCTATCCTTCCGGAACAGGGCACCCGGATGATGCGTATGCTGGGGGGATACTGGATNNCTGCACCAGTTGCAGAGAAAGGCGACGATTTTGGGCTCCCACGCGCCTGATTCCGTCATCTGTTCCACTCCTATATCGCCTGGATGAGAGACCACGTCTGCCGGTCGCTCACCCCATTCAGGTCTAAAGCGCCACTCCGGCATGAGGAGACGCAGACGCCGCATCCCTTGCAAAGGGCCTCGTTGACCACGGCAACCCCATCGACCCCCGGAGAAATGGCCTGATAAGGACAGACGTCCCGGCAGAGGCGGCACCCGCTGCATTTTGCCGGCGTCACCCGGCTGACCGGCCCGCCCGCCCTCAGCTCCCGCCGCGCGAGGATGGTCATGGCCCTGGAGGCGGCGGCCTGGGCCTGGCTGATGCTCTCGTCGATGAACTTGGGGTTATGGGCGGTGCCGCACATGAAGATCCCCTCCGTGGCGAAATCGACGGGGCGAAGCTTCATGTGGGCCTCCATGAAAAAACCGTCCTCGTTGAGAGGCACCTTGAGCAGGCGGGAGAGCGCCCGGTTGCCGGCCCGCGGAACGGTGGCGGCAGCCAGACAGACCATGTCCGCGTCGATCTCGATACGGTGACCCAGCATCGGCTCGGTCACCGTCAGGCGCAAAACGGGCCTGCCGTCCTCTTCCACGGCCCGGATGTCGGGCCGGTCGTCCTCGTCGTACCGGATGAAAATGACGCCCTGATCCGAGGCTTTCTTATAGTAGTCCTCTTTGAACCCGTAGGTCCTCATATCCCGGTACAGGACATAGACGTCCATCCCGGGCTTAAGCTCCTTGAGCTTCAGGGCGCTCTTGACGGAGTGGGAACAACAGACCCGGCTGCAATAGGGCCTCTCCTCGTTTCTCGACCCCACGCATTGTATGAAGACCGCGGTATTGTAGCCCTTGGGCCGGTCGCTGCCCGCCATCTCTTCATCAAGCTCCAGAAGCGTCATCACCCGGTCATCCTCTCCGTAGAGGTATTCCGTCGGCGTCGATTCCTCGGCGCCCACGGCCACTATCGTCGCGCCGTGCTCGATTTCCCTGAAGGCCCCCTCCTGGTCCAGCCTCACCCTGGAAGAGAACCTCCCCACGTACCCCGAGTACTCCACCAGCTCGGCCCCGGTCGAAACGTCGATGAGCATATTGCCACGGACCTGGTCGACGAGGTCCCCTATCAAACCCCGCACATCCCCTCCTTCGAGGGTTTCCGGAATCTTCACGGACAGACCGCCCAGCGTGTCGGTTTTCTCGATCAGGTGGACCCTTATGTCCTGATTGGCCAGACTTAAGGAAGCCACCATACCCGACACGCCGCCTCCGATGACCAGGGCGGACCGGTTAACCTCATAGGAAACCTGGTAAAGGGGTTCCAGGAGAACCGCCCGCGCGGCGGCCATTCGCACGAGGTCCATTGCCTTCCCGGTCGCCCGTTTCTTGTCCGTCATGTGGACGAGAGAACAGTGCTCACGGATATTGGCGAATTCAAAAAGATAGGGATTGAGGCCCGCCTCCCGAAGGACGTTCTGAAAAACGGGCTCGTGCGTTCTCGGCGTGCAGGCGGCAACGATCACCCGGTTGAGCCCCTTGTTCCTGATTGTCTCCGCCATGTGGCCGACGGAGTCAACGGAACAGGCAAAGGTTTCCTCCGCGGCGTGGACCACTCCCGGAAGCTTCCTTGCATATGCCACGACCCGTGACACATCGACGACCTTCGCGATGTTGGTGCCGCAGTCGCACACGAAGATCCCCAGGCGCGGCGGCTCCCCTCTCACGTCACGCTCCTTCGGATAGACCTTCTCTTCCATCAGGGTCCCGCGCTCTTCCCAAAGGAGCTGCGAGGCAAGGGACGCGGCGCCGCTCGCCATGGTGACGGTGTCGGGGATATCCATCGGGGCGTGAAACACACCGCAGGAAAAGACCCCGCTCCGGGAGGTCTCCATGGGGGAAAAGGCAGGGCTCTCGCAGAACCCGTGCTCGTCGATCCGTACGGATAGTCTCTCCGCCAGCTCCCGGTTGCCCTCGGTCGGGCTCAACCCGACCGAAAGAACGACCAGGTCGAACTCCTCATCCTTGACCGCAGTCCCGTTTATACGGTACCTGAGGATCACGCTGCCGCTGTCGGGCCTCTCCCCGAGTATTGAGGCCTTGCTCCATAGGTAACGGACTCCGGGCATCTTCCTGGCCCTGTCATAGAACCGCTCAAACCCCTTGCCGTACGCACGGATGTCGTTGTGGAGGACCACCGCCTCAATCTCGGGGTGGTGCTCCTTGGACAAGATCACCTGCTTTGTGGCGTACATGCAGCACACCGCGGAGCAGTATGAGCATCCGGAGCTCTCATCCCGTGATCCGACACACTGGATCCAGGCAATCCTGTGCGGGACCTTTCCATCCGAGGGACGCCGCAATTCACCGCCGGATGGACCCGACGCGCTGATCATCCGTTCGAAATCCAGGCTGGTGACGACGTTGGAAAACCGATGATACCCGTACTGGCTTTGCGTCATGGGATCGAAAGGTTCATAGCCGGGCGACAGAATGAGACTGCCCACCTTCAAAGAGAACCGCTTCGGCTGCTGGTGAAAATCGATAGCCTTGTTCTTGCAGGTAGGCACACAGATCTGGCACTCCTTTCTGGTAAGAAACAGGCAGTGGGCCGCGTCGACTACCGAAACCGCCGGGACCGCCTGGGGAAAGTGGACATGTATGCACTTCTTTTTTGCGAGGTTTTGATTATACGCATCGAGGACAAAGACAGGGCAGTAGTCGGTACACGTGCCGCATCCCGTGCATTTATCTTCATCCACATACCGGGGTTCCTGGAGCAGGTGGGCCTCGAACGTTCCCGCTTCTCCTTCCAGACGCTCGATCCGGGTATTCGTCATGATGGTGATATTCGGGTTCGTGGCGCATTCAATGAATTTGGGCGACAGGATACACATGGAGCAGTCATTGGTCGGAAATGTCTTGTCGAGCTGCGACATCTTTCCACCGATGGCGGGCCCCTTGTCGACCAGATATACCTTGAACCCGGACGCGGCAGCGTCCAGCGCGGCCTGTATGCCGCCGACGCCGGCACCGAGCACCATGACCGCCCCAATCCTTCTCCGGTCCGGCTCAGGCATTTGACTCACGTTGGCGTCATCGGGCATAGGCTTCTCCTGCCTCAGATTACTTCATCGACAATTTCCGAGATATCTCTCACTTCGAGCACGTCTTCCCTTCCCATGGTCAGGATGCTGTCCCTAAAGTTCAGGATGCAGTACGGGCACGCCGTGGCAAGGACCTCGGCACCCAGCTCGACGGCCTGTTCCACCAGGATGTCCGAAAATCTCTCACCCTTTTTGGTCTCCATCCATATCCTCGCACCCCCGCCGCCGCAGCAGAGGCTATTTTCACGGGCATTTATCTCGTCCATGAGGGTCAGCCCCGGGATACGGCTCAGGACCTTGCGTGGTTCATCGTACACATCGCTGTGGCGTCCCAGGTAGCAGGGGTCGTGATAGACGACCTTCCTGGGAAATGGCTTTCTGATGGTGAGCGTGCCCTCGTCCATGGCTCGGGCCAGGTATTGCGTGAGGTGAACCACCTCCACATCCGCTCCCAGTGCGGGGTACTCGTTCTTGATGGTATCGTAGCAGTGGGGCGAGCTTGCGACTATCCGTTTCACCCCCGATTCCCGAAAGGCATCGATATTGCCCGTGGCGAGCTTTTCAAAAAGCTCGTAGTTGCCGGCCTTCCGGACGCTTTCACCACAGCAGCTCTCTTTCGTTCCGAGGATGGCGAACCTGGCCCCCGTCTCCTTCAGTATCCTGCAGGCGGACCGGGCTACCTTCTCCATCTTCGGATCATAGGCAGGCACGCAGCAGGAGAAATAGAGGACCTCCGTCTCCCCGCTCAATGACGGAATGTCGAGGTCCCGTGCCCAATTGGTCCTCTCGTCCCTGGCCCCGCCCCAGGGGTTGCCCGCGCTCTTCAGGCTCGCGACGGCGCTCCGCAGGCTCGCGGGGACAGCCCGGGGAATGCTGTCCGACGTGATGTTCCGGACGGCGCGTATGACGTCCGTAATAGCTACCCCGCGGGGACAACGGCTGACGCAGGCGTTGCACGTCGAGCAGAGCCACCAGTCCTCCTCCCCCAGGTCCACCAGCCCGAACTTCGACTCGGTAATCTTCTTGTGGGGCATGAAGGTCCTTACGTTGTTCCAGGGGCAGCTGGCGGTGCATAAGCCACATTGAAAACAACTGCGAAGCGCCTCGCCCCCGGCGTCCCTGATCATCTCGATCGCTTCCTTGAAGGGCGCTATCGCTTCTTTCATGGGTGAACCTTTGTCCGCCGGCGACTTGCGGTCAACCATTAAGCATCCCCAGGAGCCGGTCAGCGATGGCCTGGGCGAACAGGTCGTCGTTATAAGCGCAATCCATCTCGACGAGCTGGACGACGTCTCGATGCAAATGCTTCTCGAGGCTCTCGACCAGGGCATGGTCCGACTGAGGGTCGAAGAGCGGCCCTCCCTCGACGCTCAGGGAAGAGAACCCGCGGAGGGGAACAAATACCACTACCTTGCCCTTCGCCTTGTTCAACTTCTCGGAAAAGATCTTGCCGATGACCTCCATCTCATCCTCCCCGATCCTCGCCTGGACCCGGAGACTGTCCTGGACGTAGAGCTTTCTCTTATCCAGGTCCATTCTCTTCCAGACAGGATCGGAAAACCTCCTCTCGTAAGGTCCGCAGGAGAAGAGGTCAAAGCCGGAAGGGGTAAGGATCACGGGTATCCCGCTTGCCATCTCCTTGTCGAGCCGATTGGGGCCGGCGGCCCGATTACCGCCGAAGATCGCCTCCGAGAGACCGGCGGGAACGAGGTCAAGGGCAGCCCTGAAGAGGCCGTCCCCTATCATCTCGTCCATGATGCGGTCGCCTACGCCCTGGGCATGAAACGGTATCACCCGGACATCCCTCGGCTCCAGTATCCGTATGACGCTGCGCGCACAGGCCTCCACGAATTGGAACTCACTGAGGGCAACGTCCTGCCCCCCGGTCGAGACCTTTGTCTTCTCGACGGCCAACACGCCCGCTATCATGCCCGCGAACCTCCGGATGACGTCTTTCACGAATTCGTTGAGGCCGTTGATGTCGAGACACGAATGGAATATGGCGATATCCTTGTAGCCATAGTAGCTCCCCGCGTAGGCGGGCATGGCGGCGGAACTGGAGAGTATCAGTTTTGGGAAACCGAAAGTAAGGGTTTTCATGACATTCGAGAAGGCGGATGTGTTGCTGGCGCCGCCAAGACCGGCTATGCCGTCGATCGTGCCCTGGTCCGACAGCCTCTTGGCTATCTGGGTCGCTCCCCGGACCATGGTTTCCGAGTTCTCGGAGGTGCCCCTTCTGCCCGATATCTGTTCGAAGGGGACCCCTGCCTCCCTCGCCACATCGACACAGCTATAATCCGCCCCACACTCTTTGTAGCTGCCCATGGAAAGATCCAACAGGACGACCTTGCAGCCGAGGCGCTCGATACACTCCCTGGCGTACAGCGTCTCCTGCAATCGCGTATCGAGACTGCTCATAAACAACACAGTGGCCATGCGTTCCTCCCCGGATCAAAGCCCCGCCGTGAGGCCCTTCACAAAATACGGGACTTCCACCCTTCTGGTGGGAGCGAGTATCCTGCTTTGGTAATCCGTCACATATCTTGATTTGAGGGTTCTCGTGAGGGCCCGGTACTCGTCCGTGGCGATCGTCCTGGCGATCTCCTCTATCTTCGGACTCGTGCCTTCCACATTGATAAAGGGGCCGGAGCCGATGACGACTTTCCAGATATTTGCCACTCTTATGCCGAGCCGTTCCATGGCGGGAATGAACTCAGCCTTCAGGAACTCCCTGTACGCCGGCTCCATGCCTGGGAGGACATTGAAGTATTGATTGAATTTCCACACACCCACCTGCAGCTCGTACCGGTCGACCGGGATAGGCCCGTACGATTTATAGAGCCTGCTGGAATAGTTCCTGATAAGGGGAAAAAGCTCTTCCAGAAGGTCCGAGTATTCCTCGGAGGTGATTGCCTTTTGAAACGCGGCGAGGTCGTCCGACGTCGACACGCTCACAATGCGCGGCCCTTTGCCGACCACCACGTAGTAGGCACCGGCGATTCTCAGTCCCGTTTTTTCGTACGTAGGAATGTACGTGCCGAGAATAAAGTCCTCGTAGGCTTTTTCCTTGTTTTCCATCACATCCCAGTACTGTGTAAATATTATCGCCATGGCGCCTCCTAGAAAATGCGCAGAATCATCGGTTCGGAGCTGGCCGTCACCTCGTAGGATTTCAGCGTCGGCTCGCCCGCGAACATCTCTTTGAATCGACCCAGGATTTTGCGGTAATCTCCGCTCTTCTCGTATTTCTCCAGATCACCCCTGGTATCCCAGGCCGTCACCGATATGCCCTCGTCGCCGTCTTCCCTGCTCTCGAAAAGATGGACGAACCTGACGCCCTTATGGCTCGCGTGGGCGGGAATCACCTCATTCACGTACAGGTTGCGCAGCTTATCCATCTCCCCCCGCCTGACTTTAAAGAAGGTCATTCTCACGTACATGGTGTGCCTCCTACTTTCGGAACAACTGGAGCATGAGGTCGATCACGTACTCCTCGTCCCTCCCCACCTCTTTCTTGGCGAATTTCGCCCCTCTGGCCTGGACCCAGAAGATGTTCTCCGGGAAGGCAAATCGTTTGTCGACCACCCACTCCATGTCCTGGGGAGCGCCGAAATAGTCCTCAACCTGTTTCGCGATCCTCACAATCTCGAGTATCTCCCGGTCTTCCACGCACGCGGCACCCTGAAGCGCCTCCGGCACCTCGCAGAGCGTCGTCCCCGTGCCGCCGTAAATGACCATCTTTGTCTTCTGCCCGATCGAGCGGGATTCTATGGCCATGTCCTTCTTGTGGATAACGAAGGAATCCGGCGTTATCTCCCCGCTGACGACGCTCTCCCCCAGACCGAAATTGCCCTCGACGATTGCCCGTTCGGTATCGCCGATGTTCGGGAGGAGGGTGAGTATCACGCCCGCGGCTTTTGCCTCTATCATCATGATGACGGCAACGCCGATAGGCGCCCATGAAATGGGCATATTATTGTCGATCCTGAAAACGATGGCCCTCGTGGTAAACGCGCTCCCCCACACCTTCTTTACGTGGTAAATGATATCCTGCTCTCCCTTCACGTTCAGGTAGGTTTCCATCTGGCCGGGCATGCTCACCGCGCCGCTCGACCTGACCGCGCATGCCACCTCCCCGCCGCCCGTTTCTTCGGAAAGCATTCGATAGCACTCGGCAATGGGACCGGCAAGATCGGGCGGCATAGGGGCCTCCTCTATCGCCGCCCTGATCCTGCCGCTCATCTCTATCATCCCGTCTACGTCCTTATTTGTATCGAGTCCGGCCCTTCTCTTGTTCCCGACGATTTTTTCCACTGCTTCCTTTAGGCCGGTGGCAGTCATGAAATGTTCGTATGCCTTGGTGGAGAGGGCAAACCCGTAAGGTACCTTCAGTCCCAGCTTTACCAACTCCCCAAGGTTCGCGCACTTCTTGCCTACCAGGTCGTTGTAATCCTTGGACAGCTCCTTAAGCCAGTAAATCTCTTTTACTTCCATGATAGTCTCCTCAGCTCGTTTGGCCCTCTCGTCGGACCCGCACAAGGCTCAGCTACTTGTCAAGGATGTATACCGTCCCCATGTTCGCATCCAGCCTGACCTTCATCCCGTCCTTCAGGAGCTTTGTCCCCTCGAAGACGTTCATGACCACGGGGATGCCGAATTCCCTCCCCACGATCGCGGCATGGGACAGGCTCGCGCCCCTGTCGACGATGACCCCGCCCAGGAGCGAGAAGACCGGGGTCCAGCTCGGCGAGGTGGTGGGGGCCACGAGGATGTCGCCCTTCACTATCTTCGAGAGCTCGTTTTCCGTCCAGATAACTTTCACCGTGCCTTCCATCACCCCTGGGGAGCCGCAGACGCCATAGAGGTCCGCTTTCAATTCCGGCCTTGCCACCGGCATGGTGCCGACGACCACCTTCAGCGCGATGGGGTCGAGGGATTCCACGAGCCCTTTCATGGCATCCTCGATGGCGAAGCCTTCCTGCATGATCATGGGCGGGTTCCCGTTCGCGCACCATCCCTGCCAATCGGCCTTCCTGCGGGCAACGGTCGTCCGGAGGTTGAACATGCCGGGGTTGATGCCTGCTTTTCTCACCTCGTCGGGGATGAGGAAGAAGACATCTTCGGGCGCATCGATCGTGCCTTCCTTTGCCAGGCGCCGGCCGACCCCCATGGTGCTCCGCCTGATCATCGCGTGCGCATAAAGGTCGAGGTAGTGGTTGTGCTCTTCGCTGAACCAGGCGCAGTTCTGTGCCAGGGTCAGGATTGTCCTGAACCAGCTCCTCTGCTCGGGGGCTATCTTCTCCAGCACTTCCTTTTCGGTGGCGAGCCTTTCGGCCTCACGCTTTTTCCTTTCTTCGTCGAGGTTGTAATCGACCCCCTTTTCGAGGCTCATCTTGATCACGTTGAAGGCGGGGGCAGGCTCCTCGAGCCAGGTGGGGACATTTATCTCCGCCATCCTCTCCATCCTCCAGCCGCCCTCATTTTTCATGAAGTCGTCGAATATCTTGAGGAACTCCTGTCCCTTCTGGGAGGATTGAAGGGTATCTTTCATCGTCGAGGCCGGCGTGGCAAGCAACACGTCTTTGAGACCCATGGCCTGGGCCTTCTTCGCCAGCTCGAAGAGCTCTTTGTCCACCTGGAAGCTCTTATTATCGAAGCCGCTGGTGAGCTTGTGAAACTGGGGGCTCGTATCGTCGATACCCAGAAGCTGCTTCGTCATCTGCTCGAAAAGCACGAAGGCGGTATAGACGCCGTACATCATGTACATGTGAATTTCCCACATCCGCCTGGTGGTGTTGATGGTCTCCTCGAAGTTCTCCAGGAGCTCGATGTTGCTGGCCTTGTCCAGGTCGAGGGCTTTGAGCTTCTCGTATTTTCCGACGATCTCGTCGACAAAGCCCTTCCACATGCCGGCAAAATCGGCAGTAAAGGGTTTGATGGCAACCTTGAATCGCTCCTCCCTGGCCCTTCTCTCGGCAGGGTCCTTCACGATGAGCAGGGCCAGGTAGCCCGCCCCGTCCTTAAATCGCCAGTCCCACCCCTTTACCGTGGGCAGAGAAAGCTTCTCGGCCCCATACTGCATCCCGTGCCGGCAGAAGTTGACCCAGAACCAGCCGAACATGGGTGTCCAGGGCGGCACCGAGTGGGTCGCGTCATGGAACCAGCAAGGAGATACTTGAAAATCGACGCTCTCATCGAATTCCAGACCTGGTACGCAATCGTACACTTTCATAACTGTCCCCCCCTCTTTTTTTTGGTGTTTCCTTTGCATCGTTTTCCGCGGTCCGATGTCCGGGCCTCCCCCCGGTCCGATGCCGATCCCGACTGTCGGTTCCCCNNCGTCGCTCGCACCTGCCGTTCCTCCATTTCCCTTACCCACCTTTTTTCATCGTGCTTCTAGTGCATCGCTCTTCCCCCGTCCACGAGAAGGGTCTGTCCGGTGATAAAGTCGGCGGCGTCGGAAGAGAGAAAGATCGCCGCTCCCACGATATCTTCGGCTGTGCCGAGCCTGCTGAGCGGTGTCTTGGAAGTATCGTACCTGGCCACGTCGGCGATGGTCCTGCTTCCCTCGGTGTCGGTAAAACCAGGCGCGATGGCGTTGATGCATATGTTGTCAGGGCCGAGCTCGATCGCGAGAGCGCGGGTCAGACCGACGACCGCCCCCTTCGTCGCAACATAGTGAGCAAAACCGTGGGAGCCGGTGAAAAAGACTTCAGAGGCAAGGTTGATGACTTTCCCCTTTCCGGCCTCCTTCATGTAAGGATAGACGGCTTTCGTGCTGAGCCACAGACCTTTCACGTTTACCGCCATCACCACGTCCCACTCGTCGCTGGTGATCTCGTGAAAAGGCTTCCTTCGGAGTCCATAGTAAAGGGCCGCGTTGTTGACGAGAATATCTATCCTCCCGAAGCGGTCCACCGCGTACCGGGCCATCTTCTTCATATCTTCGTCGGACGTGACGTCGACCAGAAGGGATTCAGCTTCCGTGCCCAACTGTCTCACCTCTTCAATCGCCTGATCGAGTCCCACCGGCTCATTCGTCGCCGCCAGGATCCTGGCCCCCTCGGCGGCAAGCCCCATGCAAAAAGCCTTGCCCAGCCCTCTGCCGCCGCCGGTTACGATGGCAACCCGTCCGTCAAGTTTACCCATGGTCATCCTCCCCCTTGCACAGCGGTCAAGAAGTCAAGACCTGTCGTGAGGCACCGGTCTTTACCCTCATCTCGTCTCCGGCCTGATCCAGCCTTATCACCACATCGCCTTCGTCTACGCCCGTTTCCCTGGCAATGGGCCCGCATTTCACTTTGAGCATGAATATGGACGGCTTTCCCCCGGTCTCGCCGCTCAACGCCTCAAAGCTGCCCGTTCCTTTCCCTATGACGAGGTCGCTCTCCGTAAAGCACTCCCGAAGGTCCCGCGGTACCTCCAGGGGCACGAAGAAACCGTCGGCCGTCACAAGCCTGTCCACGCCTTTGTCGAGACCGAAAAATCGGGCGTCCTCAAACGTCGCGTCCTCGAAAAACGTGCTCTTCTTCACCACCAGCGTCACCCGCGGCCCCATCCGCTTTATCAGGGCGACGACAAGCGAATCGAAGCCTATCTCTCCCGCGTTGTCGGTGATATAAAGGACGCGGCGACTCTCTTTGACAGCGTGGTACACGTCTCCCGTCACCACCGGC
The DNA here is from genome assembly GCA_003165115.1 of Syntrophaceae bacterium. GTDB lineage: Bacteria > Desulfobacterota > Syntrophorhabdia > Syntrophorhabdales > WCHB1-27 > BOG-1155. The sequence goes on from PLSJ01000077.1 coordinate 20,157, forward strand.
GTAAAGTCATCCCGGTCGATAATCCGTGCGATCTCCTGAAAGGTGTAGGCCCCCGAGGGAGAGTTCAGGGGGGCGATATTGCTCGCCGCCGCCAGGAAGCATGACCGCTCGAGCTTTTCCCTGTCCGTCCTGCCTGCGTCGACATATGCCCAGGCACGGGACAGCAGGGCCACGGCGTTTTCGTTGCTCTCTCTTTTGAGCTTTTCGTAACGGTCGGCGATGCCGGAGGAAGAAGCAAGGGCGCTGAACGCTGCGCTGTTGCAGACGCTCCCGAGGTTGGCCGAAGGTTTCACATCCCTCACGAGCGCGTCCATCAGGCGCGTTGCCAGGCCGGGCAGTTCTTTTTTGTCCGCATAAGACGCGACCCTGCCGTATACCCAGTGCATGCAGCACACACCACATTCGACATCAGGTTTCACCGGCCACCTCCTTGATAGAGGCTTTCTCAAAGGTGGCTACCATCCGCGCTGTTCCCAGGGTTTATATTTAAGGCCGAAGTCCTGGGCGATAAGCTTATAGCAGTTGTAGCTGCTGCCGCGACCTATGCCGTGCGCCGGGTGGCACGCCATGCCGCACATATAGTAGTTTTTGATGGGCATGCGCTGTCCCGAGAGTTCCGGCATGGGCCTGTTTCTGCCGGAGCACTCGTAATGTGCATCGAGACCGCCCCATCCGCCCTGGGGCATACAGGGGTTCCTGTTGACCACGTCGTCCGGGGTGGCGATCCACGCGGACATGAAATTCTCTTTATTCACGTTGGGGGCGTACTTGCCCCACTCTTCGACGAACTTGAACTCGATTTCCTTTTTCATCCTGAGCCAGTCACGCTCGCTGAAGTTTCTCCAGGGACACGTGAACTCTTCGACAAGCGCGGCAAACCGTCCTTCAGGCGCGCGGGTCTTGTCCCATTGCACGTCAGGGGCGACGAGAAGGTACAGCTTGTTCGCGATACCCTGTGCCCAGCGCTCCTTCTGATAGCGGCCGCTCAGGAAGTATTCCGGGTCGGCCTCACCGAAGTACAGCCTCGGGACCATGCCAAGCTCCGTGTTCTGCGGGTACTTGGGCGCTTCCATAAGCGCCACGTTTCCCCAGAAGAGCTGGGTCCTCTCATAGCCTTTGTCGTCCAGGGTCGGCGGTTTTTCCTTCAGCTTCTGACCCTTCGCCCAGATGGCCTCCGGCCACGAGTCCCTGCCGGCGACGTCCATCGTGAGCTCGGTATTCAGATCGCTCACGACCAGGTCGGCCAATATTCTGTCGCCGTTCGTGAGCTCGATGCCATAGGCCTTGTTATTATCGACGAGCACCTTCTTCACCTCGCTCAGGACGAAGAACTCCCCGCCGTATTCCTCGAAGGCCCTGAGCAGGGCATGGGTGATGCTGTGTGTTCCGCCCGTCACGATGGCAGCCGCATCCATCGACAGGATGAGGCCCAGGGCGTGGATGTGCCAGTAAGGCCCCGGCCTGTCCTGCGGAAAGAAACCGGTCGAGGTTTGAATGGCCCTCATGTAAAACGTCTGCATCTCGGGACTCTTGAACAGCGTCGTGGCGATATGGCCAACCGTGCCGAAGGCGATGTCGGGGTCGATCCCGTCCTTCGGGTCGTCGGCCAGCGCTTCGAGGGGATCGGGCCCGTCGGGCCACTCCGCCGGTCCCGTGAACCGGTAGCGGTGCCACGCTTCTCTCCACCTGGCCTTGTACCTCCTGATGATTTCCTCCACGGTATCGGCGTCGTCCTTATTGATCTTCGCCACTTCCCTGATCGTATAATTCGCTGCCGCTTCGGAGAATTCGGCCCTCCCGGTCACGGGGTCCACCACCGGGAAGATCGTCTTGCCCAGGATGTAATTGCCGTCCGGGTATATCCACGCCTCGTTATTCTCCGGGAAAAGGTAGACCAACCCGCGATCCCTCAGGCCGAAGTCGGTATATGCGGGGTTTGTATAAAACCGCGTAAAATGGGCGCACACGTTCTGGATAAACCCCGGCAAGGGCAATTCCTCCCCGCACGCGCCGCCGCCCATCTCGTGCCACCTCTCGAACATGGCCGTCTTGAGTCCCGCCCGCTGCAGGTAGCAGGCAATAATTGTCGCGTGATGGCCTCCTCCAACTATCACCGCATCATACTTCTTATCTGGCATAATTCCTCCTTATCCTTATATCTTCCGAACCCTCATTATCTTCTCGCCGGTATGGGGCTGGGCCCGCTTCTGGGTGCGGAACCCGGTATGGGTCCGGGTGCCGCCTTCGGGATAGGAACGCCTTTAGTCGCGGCCGCGGCTCCCGGAGCAGGGGCACCGGCCTGTTCGGCCGTCGCGGTGGCCGAATAATCAGGGTCCTTTGCAAAAAGGAATGCTATCCCCTTTAAGATGAGCGCCGGATGCGTCAGGACCTCTTTTATCATGGCCCTCAGATCGGATGGGTCGACGAATGCCCTCACCGTCCAATGGACCGGGTTGACCACCTCCATGGTCATGAGCATCCTTAATGGTTCGGCGATGCCGTTTTTGGGTGGCTCCAGTGTCGACGGGACCATGTTGGTCGTCTCTATCTTTGCCATCCTGGCCGTCAGTAACGTTCTTCCTAATCCGGTCGATCTTAAAAACATGTTGGTCTCCTTCGAAAAAACATGTGTTAAAAGAGTCCAAGGTCTCTGGCTTCTTTCACACCCCGCGGCTCCGGCCACCATTTCTCGATGCCCAGGTCATCCATGATTTTCTCCGCAGCGTTAAACCCTGGGCCGTAGGTGATCATACCCCCGGAATGGGTGCACGCGCCCGCAAGGTAAAGCTTGCCGACCGGCGTGCTGTGCTGGCCGCAGTATTCGTTCGGTCTGAAATAGCCCATCTGCAAGGGGAGATAGGCGCCCTGCTTGAAGCAGCCGTTCTTCATATCGGGGAACTTGTTTTCCGTGTCGAGGGGGGTGCCTATGTAATCCCACACGATGTTGCCGTTCAGGTTCGGCGCATACCTGGCAAGCGTTGCCTTGCAGCGCTCGGCGTACTCTCTCCTCATGCTGTTCCAGGCGAGGGGCCCGCCGTCCTTGAGGTGGTAAGGCGCGCATTCCATCGAGATGAGGCCGATATGCTTCACGTCGCTGCCCGGACGGCGATGAACCCGTATGGAGTCATGGACCGACGGGAAACAGCAGTTGAAGCCGCCGTCATGGAGCTCGCCTCTCTTCGATGCCTCGAAGTGGTTGATGAGGTCCTGCTCGCTTTCGTAGCCGACGATATAAATGAGCGCGTCGGCCAGCTCCGGGTTGGACGAGAACGCACTGAATTTCGGAAGCTCGGTAAGGGCCATATGAACGGTAAAGAAGCTCATGTCGGAATAGTGCCATTGGTCGAGCCGTGTAATCAGCTCCCCGCTGAGGTGCTGCTTCCCTACATAGTCGTAGAAGGTCTGGTGCGGATTGAGGGAACTGCAGACGAACTTGTTCGCCTTGATGATGCTGCCGTCGTCCAGCTCGACGCCCTTAGCTTCTCCGTTCTCGATGATTATCCGCTTGATGACGCATCCGCTGATGACCCTGCCGCCGTGCTCGGAGATGTACTTGCCCATAAGGTGCGCCACGTGATGGGACCCGCCTTTCGAAAGCCTGAAGTGCCACCCCCGGTTTATCATAAGCGGTACGAGATAACCGAGCCCCTCGAGATCGTAGTCGAGCCCCCACATGGTGGCAAGATAAAGAAAGAGCGCGCGCACCCTGTCGTTTTCGAACCAGGAATCGACGATCTGCCTGGGTGTATATCCGGTCAGCTCGTCATCCCACTTGGTCGCGTAGTGCAATTCCAGTTTCGCAGCCTGTTCGAGACTGGGAAGGGGATTGACATAGCTCGCGGGAGCGAGAAAGACGTCCATCGCTTCGTCCGATATCTGGACGAAATTCAGGAAACTCTCCGCGTCCCGCTCGGAGAATTTGGCGATCGATGCGGCCGATTTTTTCGGGTCTTTATAAAGGGCGAGGTGCGTCCCGTCCAGAAAAGGCATTACCACCTGGAGGTCCGGGTAGATCCATTCCAGGTCGTAATTCTTCTCGAGCTCGAAATCCCTCAGGGGTGGCGCATACTCAACCATCATGTGGTAGATGGCGTGACTATCTACCAGCATGCCCGGAAGAAGAAGGTTTTCCGTAGCCAGGCCGCCGCCGATCTCGTACCGCCGCTCCAGGATCGCCACCTTCAGTCCGGCCTTGGCGAGATAGCCGGCCGCGGTGAGCCCGTTCGGTCCTGCTCCGATGATAATCCCATCAAACTCCATCATGAACGCCTCCTTTATCTATATTCAATGAAACCGGCATCCGACCTCAAACGACCTGCAGCCATGTCTTCTTCTGTACCTGACCATGTCCTGCCTTCGTACACCACAAAACACGAAACGTATGTCGCTATGATATATTGTCTGTCTTTATTAAAAGACATAGCAAGGCAAACTTTTTTATAAGCCCATAAGAAATTTTTATAATCGCGGGCGAATAGGGAGGAAGAGAGAGGTTAAAAGAAATGCCGGTTCGGGCTATTCCGCGCCGGAAGAGGCGGTTCAGCGAAAACCGGTGATATTATCGCAAGGCGTGGCGAAATACGGCGGGCGCCGCTATCCCACGAAACCGGGAAGAGACATCTCCCCTTTCGCTCAACTTGTGGATTCCCTGCAGCTTNNGCTGCTTGCAGCAGGGTCATTTATTGCGCTTTGGGGATTGGTTGTACGGGAGGGCCCTGACGCACGGCCCTCAGGCCTTTTGAAAGCGCGCCTGCGACGACCCGCGCGAATTCGGGGCTGTTTATGTCCGTGGCGACCTCGATCACCTCTATTTCCGGATCCAGCCGCCCTTTAAGGGACTCCACGAAGAGAAGATCGGCTGCCGGGTCATGGAGCGCGCCTCCGGCAACACCCAGATTCGAGAACCCTGCGAGGGGAAGCACCACCTTGACCCTGGCCTTGAGGATGTAACGGTTGAGTCTCTCCGCAACTGCCTCGGCTACCTGTTCCATCTCCTTGCCGCTGGTCCTTGCCTGGACCCTTAAGGCATCCTGCACATAGAGTCTTCTCTCCCCCAGTTTCCTTGAAACCCAGAGGGGATCGTCCTTGTCTCTCCTTTCGAGGGGGCCGCAGGCCAGCATGTCGAAACCGCCGGGACAGAAAATATAAGGGATGGGCAGATCGGCAGCAATGTCGAGACGATGTGGTCCCGCGGCCCGGTTTCCGCCCAGAAGGTATTCGCTGTAGGCGGCGGGGACAAGGTCGACGAATGCCGTGAATAAGCCTTGCCTTGCGAATTCCATGGCCGCCTGGTCGCCCATGCCGTTTGCATGAAAGGAGACGATCTCAAATTCCTTTTCCAGTATCTGACGAACAAAGTAGGCCCCTTTCTCGCAGAAACCGAACTCCGTTATGGCAACGGAGGGCCTCTTGTCCGGGGCCGTAAGACGGCCTGTCTCTACCATCCCCGATATGGCATTGGCCCCGTTCAGCGCCAGGGTCCTCACGAGGCCGTTCTTACCCACCGTGTCGATCACGGCGTGCATCACCGTGATGTCTGCGAGGGCAAAATACCGGGCCAGCTGTTCCGCGTGGGCGGGCATGGCGACCGCGCTCGTGATAAGGAGTTTGGGCACGCCAAAGGGCAACGCCTTCATGGCCGTAAGTGAGATGATCGCGCCCGTCATCCCTGTTATGGCAATGACCCCCTCAAGCTCGCCCGACTCGTAGAGGGCGCTGATTTTTTTGTGAGGCCCTCGGCCATGAGGGAGGCTGCCGTCTCCTTCCTGCCCGTGGCGGAACTCCCGGCCCCTCGGGCCAGTTCGACCATCTCCCTGCTGCTCACATCCGCCTTGAGGGCAGGGACAACGGCGCCCGTTCCCACGCCGATATCTATCAGCACGGTCCTGTGGCCCCTTCTCTCGATCTGCTCCTTGATGGTCCTGAGAGCCTCTTCCCTCTCGTCGAGCATCCCCACTATCACAATGGCCATCGCCCTCTCCTTTCCGCCGCCCCTCTCTCACACGTTGAAGCGGATGTGGAGTATGTCGCCGTCCTCCACCCGGTACTCCCTCCCCTCGATCCTGGCCAGCCCCGCTTCCCTCGCGGCGTGCTCCGCGCCGAGCCTCACGAAGTCGCCGTANNGCCCCGCTCCATGTCGGAGTGTATCCTGCCGGCGGCCTTCGCGACGGGGGTATGCTTCCTGACCGTCCACGCCCGCAGTTCTTTACCCACCACGGTGTAGAACGTGATCAGGTCGAGGATCCCGTACCCTACCCTGATAATCTTCTCTATCCCGACCTCCTTCATGGCGTACATCTCCATGAAGTCCGCCCGCTCATCGGGAGGCAGCAGCGCCAGCTCTTCCTCCAGCTTGCCGCAGAGGGTGACGACCCTGCGCCCCTGTTCCTCCGCAAGCACGGCAACGGCCGGCACGGACGCGGTCTCCAGCTCACCCTCGTCGATGTTGGCGACGTAGAAGACGGGCTTCGCGGTGATGAGGCTGAAAGACTTCAGTATCTCCCGCTCTTCCGGGGCAAGGCCGCCCGCCTCGACGAACCGGCCCGCCTCCAGGTGCGCCTTCACCTTCTGCAGAACGCCGTGCTCGTCGTCGTGCTTCTCCTTCGATACCCTGGCCAGGCGCTCTATCCTGCCAAGCCTGTCTTCCACGATTTCGAGGTCCGCGATGATGATTTCCGTCTCTATTGTCTCTATGTCTCTTTTCGGGTCTACCGTGGCGTAGACATGGGGCACGTTGTTGCCCTCGAAGCACCTCACCACGTGGGCGACGGCGTCAACCTCCCGGATCTGGCCCAGGAACCTGTTGCCGAGCCCCTCGCCCTTATGGGCGTCCTTGACGAGACCCGCGATGTCGATAAATTCTATGGTGGTGGGCGTTACCTTCTGGGCGCCTGTAAGGCCGGCCAGGCGGGCCAGCCGCTCGTCGGGCACGGGAACGACGCCCACGTTCGGCTCGATGGTGCANNACCGGAATTCGGAAGACCGATGATGCCGCAGGAAAAACCCATTCTTCACCCTGTCCGCCTCTACCCCCTGTTGTACGCATTCATCGCCCTCTCTCCTCCCTCGGTGATGAAGACGTTGATGGCGTCACCCGCTTTCTCGGCGACCGGGACGAGCGCGACCACCTCGTCCGGCCTGAAGCGGGAGAGCACGTAGTCCTCGGGCGCCATCGTGGGGTCCCTCCCTATCCCTATTTTTATGCGGTAAAAAAGCGGCGTGTGAAGCGCTTCCGCTATCGAGCGCACGCCTTTATGGCCGCCGTCGCCGCCGTCCCACCTGAGCTTCATCCTTGAGAACTCCATGTCGAGGTCGTCGTGGACGACGAGAAGGTGCTCCGGCAGGATATGTCTCTTTCGCATCAGCGCGGATACAGGGCCGCCCGAGAGGTTCATGCAGGTATCGGCCACGGCGAGAAGGACGCCGTCGGCCTCACCCACGAGACACCCGGCGGCCTTCTTTGACAGCTTCACCCCCATCTTTTCCGAAAACCGTTCGAGGACGAAATAGCCTGCGTTATGCCTGGTATACCGGTATGCCGCACCCTTATTGCCAAGACCGCAGATGAGGAACAAAAACGATTATTCCTCCTTCTTGGCGGTCGCCTCTTCCGCGGCCGGCGCTGCGGCAGCCACCGCTTCCTCTGCCTCGGGCGGCGTGATGCCCACAACGGCCACGTCGGGATGGTCGAGGAGCTTGACCCCCGGGAGCGAAATCTCATTGATGTGGATCGAATCACCGATGTCCAGGTTCGTGATGTCCACGTCGATCCTTTCGGGAATCTGGCCCGGCAGGCTTTCGACCATGACCGCCCTCAGGTGCTGCTCCACGACACCGCCCTTGAGCACGCCCACGGATTGACCCGTGAAATGAATCGGGACTTCGACCTGGACCACCCTTTCCATCGACACCTGCAGAAAATCTATATGGACCACCGCATGGCCCACGGGCCTCTTCTGCACGTGCTTTACCATCACCGGCCTTTCCTGTACGTTTTCGCCGTCGTGCAATTCCATCCTGATAACGGCGTTGCTCCTTACATGGGCCTCAAGGAGCCTCCAATCCTTCGACGAAATCGAAAGGGCAAGGGGTTCGACGTCCCTTCCATAGAGGACCGCGGGGATGCCGCCTTTCATCCTGAGCTGGCGCGCAGGGCCCTTTCCTCTCCCTTCCCTTGTCTCCGCTTGTATGCGTGCTTCTTCCATGACCTGACCTCCTGTAGTTACATCTTACACAAATAACGAACTTACTATTACTGGGGCTAGCGTCGCCCCCTCCACGAGCAAAGCTCGCGGAGCCACCCCCTCAAATAGGGGCCTTTACAGCGTTACACAAATAACGAGCTTACAGACTCCTCGCTGTGTATTCTCCTGATCGCCTCGCCCAGGATAGGGGAGACATCGAGAACCGCCAGCCTTTCCAGTCCTTTCGACTTCGCGTTCAAGGGGATGGTGTTCGTGATCACGAGCTCGTGTATGGGTGATTTGTTCAGCTTCTCGACCGCGTTCCCTGAAAGCACCGCGTGGGTGCAGCAGGCATAGACGCGGCTTGCCCCGTCCCTTATCAGGGCCTCCGCGGACTGGACAATCGTCCCCCCCGTGTCGATCATATCGTCAAGCAGGATGCTGACCTTTCCCTTCACGTCCCCCACTATATGCATCACCTTAGAAACATTAGCCTTTTCTCTCCGCTTGTCAATAATGGCGATGGACGTCTCGCCCAGCCTCTTCGCAAACTCCCTCGCCCTCTCCACGCCCCCCGCGTCCGGAGAGACGACCACCACCTGTTCATGAAGGATATGTTTGAAATAATCGAGCTGAACAGGCAGCGCGTAGAGATGGTCCACCGGTATGTTGAAGAACCCCTGGATCTGTCCCACGTGCAAATCCATGGCAAGTATCCTCGTCGCGCCGGCCGTTTCGATAAGGTCGGCCACGAGCCTTGCCGTGATCGGCGCCCTGGGCGCCACCTTCCTGTCCTGTCTTCCATAGCCGTAATAGGGCATGACCACGTTTACCCGCGCCACGGAGGCACGCTTCAGGGCATCGAGCAGGATAAGCAGCTCCATGAGGTTCTCGTTTACCGGGGGGCACGTGGGCTGGATCAAGAACACGTCCATTCCCCTCACCGACTCTTCGATTTCCACCTGAATCTCGCCGTCGCTGAACTTGCTCACGTTCGCTTTGCCCATCCGAACCCCGTGGTACGCGCATATCCTTTCCGTCAGCTCCCTGTGCGCGCTCCCGGTGAATATCTTCAATTTGTCCACTTACCCGTCCTCCTGAAAATTACCTGCGCGATTTTAAAAGAAAAGCTGGGGTGGGAGGATTCGAACCTCCGAATNNTCGGCATAGCCACAAAAAGCTTGCTGTCTCCGTCTATCACCTTGAGGTCTCTGATAATGAAACATTCATCGAATATGACAGAAGCATACGCCTTCACCTTTTTTTCGCTGACCGGGTAGATCTTCACATCGGTGATTTCCATATCAGTCTCCTTCTAGACACTGTGAGCTATGAAGACACTTCCTAGACCCCCCAATTCCGCTGAAGCTTTTCGTGCACCCGTTTCATCTTCGAACACGCCGAAAACGGCAGACCCGCTCCCGGTCATAAGCGACCCGAGGGCGCCGGCGTTTTTTAACCGTTCCTTTATTATCTTGATTTGCGGACATAAAAGGAAAGCGGCCTCTTCGAGGTCGTTTTCCAATAGGTCCGCGACATCCTGTACACGCGAAAATTTACCCGACAATGTAACTTCATTTTCGTCTCTTGTCAACACGATTCTCAAGCTATTGTATACATCCCTGGTGTTGACCACAGCGTCCGGGTAGACAATGATGTACCAAATTGAGGGCAGATCCATGGGGCTTATCCGTTCTCCCACCCCCCTCATCACGCACGATTTTCCGTACAGGAAGAGCGGAACGTCGGCGCCTATCCGCCTGCCCAGCTCGGTCAGCTCCGTGCCGTCCAGGCGCAGGCCCCAGAGACGCACCAATTCCTTCATCACCGTGGCGGCGTTCCCGCTGCCTCCGCCCAATCCGCTGCCCAGGGGGATACGTTTCTCTATGTCCACGGCCACGCCCGCGCGTACCCCATATCTCTCCCTGACGGCCATGATCGCCCTGTAGACCGTATTGGCCTCCCCCTGCGGCAGCAGGCCCCGGTCGTCCCTCACGACCACCTCTCCGTCCGGCGCATCATACAGGCGCATCACGTCATAAATGGAGATGATATCGACAACGCTGACGAGGTTGTGGTATCCGTCCGGCCGCTTCGAGGTTACCTTGAGGAAGAGGTTCACCTTGGCGGGTGACAGGATCGGTCGCTCCATCATGAGGCCTCACAATTCCATGCAGGAGTCCGGCAAACATCCTTATTTAGCCTACTGCACGGCCTTCACGTCAAAATTATCTATGATGAACGCGGAATTAGCAATAATATTAATCTTCGTGGCGAAACTATTTTCGAGATATTCCAAAGATGTCTTCTCCTCCTCCACGAGGAGGCGCGCCACTTCCGGGGCGAGGTGCACATTGAACTGCTTCACCTTTCCCTTTCCGCACAGGACCCGGAGCGTTCTCAATACTTCGTAGCATATGGTGTACCGCGATTTTATATAACCCGTCCCCTCGCAGGTGGGGCAGGATTCGGTCAGCATGGTCACAATGTTTTCCCTGGTCCTCTTTCTCGTCAACTGGACAAGGCCCAGCTCGCTGATCGGATAGGCGAAGGTCTTTATCCTGTCCCGCTTCAGCGCGTCGAGGAGGGCCTGAAACACGGATTCCCTGGAGTCTTTCCGCTCCATGTCGATAAAATCGACGATGATGATGCCGCCCAGGTTCCGCAGGCGTATCTGGTACGCGATCTCCTTGACCGCTTCCAGGTTGGTCTTGAGGATGGTATCCTCAAGACCTTTCTTGCCCAGGTACTTGCCTGTATTGACGTCGATCACGTTGAGGGCCTCCGTGTAGTCCAGGACAATGTAGCCCCCCGACTTCAGCCATATCTTCTTCTGGGTCAGCTTGGAAATCTCCACTTCCACCCGATGGGACTCGAATATGCCCTCTTTGCCGTCGAATAGCTCGACCTCGCATTCCTCCTCCGGAAGATATTCTTTCAGGAACTCTTCGACCCTCTTGTAGAGAGAGGGGTCATCGATGACTATCTTCCGCAAGGCATGGGCGTGGAGGTCCCTGATGACGCGGAATATAAGCCTGAGGTCCTGGTGGAGCAGGGAGGGTGCTCTCATTTTCCTCGCCTTCTCCTGGATGCTCTCCCACATGCGCCGCAGGAAATCGAGGTCCGCGAGGAGCTCGTCTTCCTTCTTCCCCTCACAGGCGGTCCTGGCGATCAGGCCAAAACCCTTCGGGCACATATTCTTGAGTATGGAGGCGAGCCTTTTCCGCTCCTCTTCGTCCTCTATCCGCCGCGACACCCCGACGTGCTCGGTCGCCGACATCAGCACGAGCAGCCTGCCGGGAAGGGTGATGCGCGAGGTCACCCTGGTGCCTTTCTGGCCGATAGGCTCTCTCGACACCTGCACGATGATCTCCTGCCCCTCCTCGAGCACGCCTTCTATGCGCTCGCTCGGCTCTATCGCCGTGCCTACTTCCTCGAACTCCTCATACATCATTGCATCGACCACGATATCGGCGACGTAGAGGAACGCCGACTTCTCGAGGCCGATATCGACGAAGGCCGCGTCCATTCCGGGCAATATTCTGACCACCCTGCCCTTGTAGATATTGCCGACGATGCTCCTGTCCTTCTTCCTCTCGATAAAATATTCAGTGAGGATGCCATTCTCTACGAAGGCGATCCTTGTCTCACTGAAGGTCGTGTTGATGATCAGCTCGGATGGCATCGATTCTCCTGTTCTCTACCTTCACGATTCTCGAAAAATTCCCCGAAAGCCAGAGTTCCTTTATCTGCGGCCCCGGCGACACATAAAACGCCTTCGCCCCTCGGGCCTTTATCTTTGTCGCCTCTGTGTCGAGACCATTCTCCCCTACGAGGAGATAGCTGAAATAGCCGTTCCCCGCGGCCATGGGACCGATGGTTGCGCCGAGGACCCGCATGCCTCCGGGCAGGTGCGCGTTGATGCGGCCGATCCGCGCCGCGTCGATCGATGCCACCCCTTCCGCCTCCAGCTCCATCATCTCGCAGGCGCTCTCGATGCCGACGGGAAGCGCGGCAGAAAGGGAGATACGCGGCTTCGGATGGTATTTCCCATGCATCTTCAGGGAAATGCCCGCCGATCTGACCGCCCTGAGGAGGATGTCGACGGTATCGAGGTGGCCCATGTAACGGGCGCCCCCCGCCTTGGCGTACCGTAAAGTGACGGTGGTATGGGAAACGTCCGCGTCGTTCCGGTCCCGTTCTTCACCGTCCGGCAGGGGCGGCAGGGCGGCGGCAATCTCCGGCGCGCGGTCCGCAAGCGGTCCGCGAGGCCCGCACGACATGCCGCATCCGGCGCAGGACTCGTAGCAGCTCCCCGTCTTCTCACCGGCTTCCGCCTTTTCGAGCTCCGACAAGAGAAAAGACTTGTCGACCCCCGTGGCGATAAAATCCCATGGCAGATCATTCGCGGTCTGCCTCCCCCCGAGAAGGGCACCGGCAAGGCCGTCCTGCCGGGCAAGCCACTCATCGTAGAGCGATGGGTTGAAGCATTCGCTCCAGGCCTCGAGTCTCACACCCGATGCGTGCAGCGATTCGAAGAGAGGGGCAAGACGGCCGTCGCCGCGCGAGATCAATGCCTCCATCAGGCTGGTCTTTATATCCCGCACCTTTATCTTCACGCCTCTGCCTGAGGCCACCGTCTTCACGAGGGACACCTTTTCGCGCAGCAGTGCCTCCTCTTCCATGGGGAGCCACTGAAAAGGCGTATGGGGCTTCGGGGTAAAGGGGGAGACGGAGAGGTTGACTTCGATTCCGTTTTTTACAAAGGGCCTGATTATGTCCCGGAGGGCGTAGAAGTCCTCTTCCCTCTCCCAGGGGAAGCCGATCATGAAATAGAGCTTGACCTTCCTCCATCCGTGCTTCTTCAGGAGGGGGAGGCGGCTGATGAGCAGCTCTATCTCTATATCCTTGTTCAACCTGTCCCGAAGCTCCACCGTCGAGGTCTCTAAGGCGAAGGTCAAACCGCCCCTCGCGCGTGAGCCGAGCAGGTCGATCTCCTCTTCCGTGATGCTCCCTATCTTGAGGGAGGGAAGAGAGACGGAAACGTCGCGGTGTCTGCGCCTTACGTGATCGATAAGGGCGGGAAGGCAGCTATAATCCCCCGCGCTCAGGGAAAGGAGGGTGATTTCCTCGAAGCCTGTCTCTTTCACCGCCCGGTCGATGATCTCCACGACCCC
>PLSJ01000160.1 GCA_003165115.1 Syntrophaceae bacterium
GGCCCACACCTCCATCTCGCCCAGCCTCTGACCGCCGAACTGTGCCTTCCCGCCGAGGGGCTGCTGGGTCACCAGCGAATAAGGTCCGATGGAACGGGCGTGTATCTTGTCATCCACGAGGTGGTGGAGCTTGAGCAGGTACATGTTGCCGATCGTCACCTTATGGTGGAAAGGCTCACCCGTCCTGCCGTCGTACAGCGTGATCTGCCTGGATTCGGGCAGCCCCGCCATCTTGAAGGCCTCGGTGATCTCCGCCTCTTTTGCGCCGTCGAAGACGGGGACCGCGATATGCACACCGTCCGTAACCTGGTTCCCGAGCTCGATCAATTCGTCCTCGGTCAGCTTGTCGAGGAATTCCTGCATCTCCTCGTTCCCGAAGATTTCCTTCATGCGGCTCCGGAGCAGCGTCGCGTTGTTCGCTTGTATGAGATTGCCGATTATCTTGCCGAGCTCTTTGGACGCCCAGCCGAGGTGTGTCTCGAGCACCTGGCCCGCGTTCATACGCGACGGCACGCCCAGGGGGTTCAAGACCACGTCGACCGGGGTCCCGTCCTGGGTAAAAGGCATATCCTCTTCGGGCAGGATGACGGAGACGATCCCCTTGTTCCCGTGCCGGCCGGAAATCTTGTCGCCCACCGCGATCTTCCGCTTCATCGCCACGTATACCTTGATCGTCTTCAAGACCCCCGGCGGCAGCTCGTCACCTTTCTTGATCTTGTTTATCTTGTCTTCGTAGTACAGTTTTATCAGCTCGACCTGGTTTTCCTTGCTGTCGACGATCTTGGCGATCCTCGCCTCCAGGCCCTCGTCCTCGAAATCGACCTCCTGGAGCCTGTCCAGGTTGACGCCGTTGATCTTTTCCGTCGTGAAGGCTTCGCCCTTCTTGATGACGACGCGGCCCTTGCCGTCTTTTATCTCTTTGGGAGCGGTCTTACCCAGGAGCAAATCCTGGAGCTTGACGCTCGTGGAGTCGAGAATGATCTTGATCTGGTCTTCCTGGTCTTTCAGGATATTCGATATCTCGATATCCTCGATGAGCCTCGACCGCTCGTCCTTGTCGATGCCCCTTCTCGAAAGGACCTTCACGTCGATGACGATCCCCTCGATGCCGTGGGGGATCCTGAGTGAAGTATCCTTTACGTCGCCGGCCTTCTCGCCGAAAATCGCACGGAGCAGCTTCTCCTCCGGCGTAAGCTGGGTCTCTCCCTTTGGCGTCACCTTGCCCACCAGGATGTCNNCCGGGTTCACCTCGGCACCGATATAAACGATGCCGGCCTCGTCGAGGTTCTTCAGAGCCTCCTCACCGACGTTCGGAATGTCGCGGGTGACCTCTTCCTTGCCGAGCTTCGTATCCCTCACCACGCACTCCAGCTCCTCGATATGAATGGAGGTGAAGGCGTCTTCGGCAACGAGCCGTTCGTTGATGAGGACCGAATCCTCGTAGTTGTAGCCTCTCCAGGGCATGAAGGCGACGACGACGTTCTTGCCTAGGGCAAGCTCGCCCCTGTCCGTGGAAGGCCCGTCGGCAAGGACCTCGCCTTTCTTGACGTAATCCCCTTTCCGCACGATCACGCGCTGGTTGATGCAGGTATCCTGGTTCGACCGCCTGAACTTCAGGAGGTTATACACGTCGATTTTCGTGACAGGCTCCTCGCCGTTTCTCGCTTCCTCATACTTGAGGATGATCCGGTTGGCGTCGACGTTTTCCACGACCCCTTCGTGCCTGGCGGCGATACTCACCCGCGAGTCCCTGCCCACGATGCGCTCCATGCCGGTACCGATCAGGGGCGCCTCCGTCCTGATGAGAGGCACGGCCTGCCGCTGCATGTTCGAGCCCATGAGTGCGCGGTTCGCGTCATCGTGCTCCAGAAACGGGATGAGGGACGCGGAAACGCTCACGAGCTGCTTCGGGGAGACGTCCATGAGGTCTATGCTCATAGGGTCTATCCAGAAGAAGCCGCCGCCCTTTCTCGCGGAGACCAGGTCCGTCGTGAAACGTCCATCTTCGTCGGTCGGCGCGTTCGCCTGGGCGATATAAAACGGCTCTTCTTCGAGGGCGCTCATATATTTGATGTTGTCCGTGACGCGCCCGTTTATCACTTCCCGATACGGCGTCTCGATAAAACCATATTCGTTGACCCGCGCATAGGTGGAGAGCGACGCGATCAGACCGATGTTCGGCCCCTCGGGCGNNCGCGCGTGAGGCCGCCGGGACCGAGGGCGGACAGGCGCCGCTTGTGGGTGATCTCGCTCAGGGGGTTCGTCTGGTCCATGAACTGCGAAAGCTGGCTGCTGGCAAAGAAGTCTTTCACCGCCGTCGCGACCGGCTTCGGGTTCACGAGGTCGTGGGGCATGAGCGTCTCCATCTCGGGGAAGGTGAGCCTTTCCTTGATGGCCCTCTCCATTCGCACCAGGCCCATCCTGAACTGGTTCTCCAGGAGCTCGCCGACCGTCCTCACCCTCCTGTTGCCCAAATGGTCGATATCGTCGCCAGGGCCGCGGGAATCTTTCAGCCGCAGGAGCTGCCTCACCACCTCGATGATGTCCTCCTTCCGCAGCGTCGTCTCGTCGAGGGGGATGCCAAGGTTGAGGCGGTGGTTCATCTTGAGCCTTCCCACCTTGGAGAGGTCATAGCGCTCAGGGCTGAAAAACATGTTGTGGACGAGGGCTTCGGCAAACTCGTACGTCGGCGGGTCGCCCGGCCGGAGCTTCCTGTATATCTCGAGAAGGGCTTCCTCTTTGCTGCCCGCCTTGTCGATGAGGAGCGTGTCCCTGAGTGAAGAGCTTACGTTGAGGTTGTCGATAAAGAGCACCTCGAAGCTCTTTATGCCCCTGCTTACGAGCTTCCCGAGATCGTCTTCGGTGATCTCCTTGTTGATCGGGACGATGACTTCCTTCGTCTCCTGATCGATGATATCGGCGGCGGCGATCTTCCCGATGACGTCCTGTTCCTCCACCGGGATTTTCACGATATTCGCCTGTTCCATCTTCTTGATGACGGCCTTGCTGATCTTCTTGTGCTTCTTCACCAGCACCTCGTCCGTCTCGGTGTTGATGATGTCGGCGGGGGCCTTCTGGCCGAGGAGAAGTTCGAAGGGGGTTTCCTTGAAAACCCTTCCGTCCTTTATGATAACCGTCTCCCTCTCGTAAAAGTAGTCGAGTATCCCTTTCTCCGAATAACCAAGCGCCCGGAGAAGAAGAGTGACGGGGATTTTCTTGCGCTTGTCTATACGCACGTAGAGGAGTTCTTTGTGATCGAACTCGAAGTCGAGCCAGGAACCCCGGTAAGGGATGATCCTTGCCGTATAGGCGAAATTGCCGCTGAAAGGCGCCTTTGACTGGTCGCAGTCGAAGTAGACGCCCGGCGACCGGTGCAGCTGGCTGACGATGACCCTTTCGGTCCCGTTCACGATGAACGTCCCTCTCTCCGTCATGAGGGGGATCTCACCGAAGTAGACGTCCTGTTCCTTGACAGCCTTTATATCTTTCACTTTCGTATTGGGATCGATGTTGAACACGACGAGCCGTATGGTGACCTTCATGGGGGAGGCGAAAGTGAGTCCCCGGACTATGCACTCCTCTTCGGAGTATTTCGGCTCGCTGATCTCGTACTTCACAAACTCCAGGGAAGTCGTATCGTGGGAGTCCTTTATCGGAAACACACTGGTAAAAACCGCCTGCAACCCCAAGGCAGCCCGCTCTTCGGGGGGGGCATCCTTCTGAAGGAATGCCTCGTAAGAGTTGAGCTGAATTTCGATAAGATTGGAAATTTCGAGAACCTCTTTAAGCTTCCCGTAACTCTTCCTCACAATCTTATTATGGAAGGTTTGCCTCATATCCTTTTCACCTCTATTTTAAAGGTACAGGGGCAAAGCACGCTTTGCCCCCCAATAATCCGATGCCGCGCGTGCTACTCGACCTTGACCTGCCCGCTGACCTCTTCAAGCTGCTTCTTGACGGTTTCGGCTTCCTGCTTCGACACGCCTTCCTTGACGGCCTTCGGCACGCCTTCGACGAGGTCTTTCGCCTCTTTCAGTCCGAGGCTCGTCACGGCCCTCACGACCTTGATTACCTGGATCTTCTTTTCCGCTTCATATCCGGTGAGCACGACGTTGAACTCCGTCTGCTCTTCCACAGGCTCCGCCGGGGCCGCCGCGGCAGCTCCGCCGCCCCCGCCCGCGCTCATCATCATCGTTGCCTGCACGCCGAATTTCTCCTCGAGCACCTTGATGAATTCCGAAAGCTCGAGAACGGTCATGGTCTCGATAAACGTGATTACATCTTCTCTTGTCACAGCCATTTACTCTATCCTCCTTTAAACCGTCTCTTTTTTTGTTTTGATCGCGTTCAGTGTCAGGATAAGCTGCATGATGTTGCCGGAAAGGGCGCCGACGAGTCTCTGCGGCAGACCGAGCAACAGGCCCAGAAGCTTTCCGACCAGGACATCCTTCGACGGGAGCGTCGCAAGCGTCAGTATCTCCTGCGGGCCTATCCGCTGCGTCCCGAGAAGGCCCGCCTTCAACTTCAGCTTCGGCATGTCCTTCGCGACCGCCGCGAAGACCTTTGCAACACTTACCGGGTCCTTGTAGCTGCAGATTATCGCGTTTGGACCCGAGAACTCGTCCTTCAGCGCCTCCGCCTGTGTCCCTGTGGCGGCTATCTTCAGGAGCGTATTCTTGGCAACCTTGAATTCTCCGCCCGCCTTGTCGATCTCGCGCCTAAGCCTTGAAATCTGGGCCACGTTCATGCCGCTGTATTCGGCAAGGAACAGCGCACCGGCACGCTTGAGCTTTTCGTCAAGCTCCTCCACTACTTTTTCTTTTGCTTTTCTTTCCAATGGTTTTCATCCCTCCTTTCTCATGAAATATATATGGAAAGCCAGAAGAGACGAAACTGCAACATGATTGTCTCGGCAGGCGGACACGCGTTTAACCCGACCTCGGGCACCTGCTGTCTCTGACTCTTTCCCTATTTCGCTAAGCTTCTCACATTGATAGGATCTATTTTGACGCCCGGGCTCATCGTCCTCGAAATGGCGATGCCTTTGACGTAGGTGCCTTTGCTGGAGGCAGGCTTCAGCCTGATCACCGCGTCAAAAAGCGAGCTGATGTTCTCCGTCAGTTTTTCCTTGCCGAAGCTGCCCTTCCCCACGGGGACATGGAGGTTTCCCGCCTTGTCCACGCGGAATTCGACGCGGCCCGCTTTCACCTCGTTCACGGCCTTCGCCACGTCGAACGTGACCGTGCCGACCTTGGGATTGGGCATGAGCCCCCTGGGTCCCAGTATCTTGCCGAGCTTGCTGACGGCCCCCATCATGTCCGGCGTCGCGATGGCCTTGTCGAAATCGAGCCAGCCTTTCTGAATCTTGTCGATCAGGTCGTCGGACCCGACGTAGTCCGCGCCGGCGTCTTCGGCTTCTTTTTCCTTCTGCCCCTTCGCGAAGACGAGGACCCTCACCTTCTTCCCCAGTCCGTTGGGGAGCACCACGGAGCCCCGGACCATCTGGTCGGCGTGCCTCGGGTCGACGCCGAGCCGCATCGCCACCTCGACGGTCTCATCGAATTTTCTTTCAGGCATTTCAGAGAGCACTTCGAGAGCTTCTTCGAGAGTATACCTCTTTTCCCTGTCGACCTTCTTCAAAGCTTCCTTGAATTTCTTCGTCTGTTCTGCCATTTCTCTCACCCCTCAAAAAAATAATAGCTCTCGGAGCAGTAATCTTCCCTTACTGCCCGGCCAAGGTTATGCCTCGCATCGATGGGTTTGGTCGTTTTCCGCCCTATTCGCTCTCCACTACCTCCAACCCCATGCTTCTCGCGGACCCCTCCACGATCTTTATCGCCCCTGTCATATCTTTTGCATTGAGATCGGGCATTTTCAACTGCGCGATCTCCCTGACCTGCGCGTTGGTGACCTTTCCTACGATTTCTTTCTTCGGGTTGCTCGCGCCTTTCGCAAGCTTCACGGCCTTTTTGAGGAGAAAGGAGACAGGGGGGGTCTTCGTGATAAAGGTGAAGGTCCTGTCGGAAAATATCGTGATAAGCACGGGAATGATGGTCCCTTCCTGCGTCTTCGTCCTCTCGTTAAAAGCCTTGCAGAATTCCATTATGTTAACCCCGTGCTGACCCAGTGCCGGTCCGACCGGCGGTGACGGGGTTGCCTGCCCTGCCGATAACTGAAGCTTGACCATAGCGGCAACTTTCTTCGCCATCTCACAACTCCTTTACATTTTTTCTATCTGCATAAAATCGAGCTCTACAGGCGTTGTCCTTCCGAAAATGTTGAGAAGCACTTTCACCTTCCCCTTTTCGGGCTTGATCTCTTCCACGCTTCCCGTAAAATTGGAGAAAGGCCCCTCGATCACCTTGACGCTGTCACCTTTGTCGAAGCGTATCTTCGGCTTTATCTTCCCCTTTCCTTCCTGGATGGCGGACACGAGGTCCTTGATCTCGTCATCCGGAAGCGGCGTGGGCTTCATGCCGTAGCCGACGAACCCCGTCACTTTCGGCGTGTTTCGCACGAGGTACCATGTGTCTTCGTTCATATCCATCTGCACGATGATATAACCGGGGAAGATCGTCCTCTGTGATTTTTTTGCCTGTCCCTTGACGCGTTCCATGATCACTTCGGAAGGCACGATTATCTCGGCGAAATGGTCTTCCATCCCGCTCGTCTTTATTCTTTCTTCCAGGCCTTCCTTGACCTTCTGCTCATAACCCGAGTAGGTATGCACCACATACCATTTCTTTTCCGTCGAGCTTTCGGTTTTTTCCACAGAGCTATCCACGGAACAGCACCGAGATGATTTTTGCCAGCCCCACATCGACCATGCCGAGGAAGGCGGCGGCGATAACGACGGTGATAAGGACCACGTAGGTGCCTTTCATAGTCTCCTTCCTGGAAGGAAAGGTCACGCGCTTAGTCTCCACGTAGACCTCCTTAAAATACTCCTTGACCTTATCAACCTGTTCCTTTACATTCATCGCGTCTCCGTTACAAACAGGCCAGGAGGGATTCGAACCCCCAACACCCGGATTTGGAGTCCGGTGCTCTATCCGTTAGAGCTACTGGCCTATCTATTTGGTTTCCTTGTGCGCCGTATGTTTCTTGCAAAATTTGCAGTACTTCTGCATCTCCAGCCGATCCGGCGTCTTCTGCTTGTTTTTCGTGGTCGTATAGTTTCTGTTCTTGCAGTCAGAACAGGCCAGTATTACTAATTGCCTCATCTCATACCCTCTTTACTCTATGTATTGGGGCCAGCGTCGCCCCCTCCAGCGGCAAAGCCGCCGGAGCCTCCCCCTCATAAAAAGGAAGAACCGAA
>PLSJ01000034.1 GCA_003165115.1 Syntrophaceae bacterium
AAAAAGTTAGCGGGAACTAGTGCACTGAAGCACACGCCGGGGCAACCGTGCCGGCGGCCAGGCCATACCGTTTAGACCGCTCCAGGAAGTTCACCGCCCCAAAGCCTGCCGATGATATCGACAGTTGGGTGCGGCTCGCAGAAGAAACATTTTCATCCCCTTCAAAAAAAGAAAGGGGTGAAAATGTTTCTCTTTTCTATGTAGCCAAGGGATACGCCGAAAGTTCCCGTGCACCCGGCGTGCCCGTGCCTCCAGAGATACGCCGTGCCGCCCCGCTCCCGCGCGGAAGGATGAGCACGGGGCGGGAAGGCACGGCGCGACGTGTGCCGGGGGTATACCCTGCCACCGATCATCAGCGTTCTTCTTTACTTGATTATAGGCTCACTCAAGGAGAAAACAAAAAGAACCCTTCCGGGAAAACCTGGACAGGCTACATATCCTCGGTCAATGACACGTACCACTTCAGGGCGGTCATCGCGGGCCATGTCATCAAGCTGTATAAATACACTGATCTGCAAATATGCCAGAAAGGCAAATCATGCGAGAACCGAAAAAAGCGGGATCGCACGGAAGAAGAAAAGCAAAAGGACCGGAAAAAGAATCTCTGGAGGGCGCGGAACAGTCTCATAGATACCATCAACGCGAACGTGGACCGGCCCTGGGGGGAACGGCTCAAGTTCTTCACCATGTCCTTCAAGGAAGACATCTTCGACCTGAAGGAAGCAAACAGCCAGTTCAACAAGTTCATCAAGCGCCTTGAGTACCATATCAAACGGAAGGTCCATTACACGGTAATAGCCCGGTTCCAGGATGGGAAGCGGCCGGGAGGAAAAGCAGGAGGGCGAGAAGGAGTGATTCACTATCACGTCCTCTTCTACGATCTCCCCTACGTGCCGCATGACAAGCTAACCGCGATCTGGGACAGGGGCTTTGTTTGGATCAACGCTGTTGACGATGTCGATAACCTGGGCGTTTACATGGTCGCGGGGTATATGGGAAATGAAATCGATGACGAACGGCTGAACGGACAAAAGCACTACTGGTCGAGCCGGGGACTTTCAGGGGCCGTAGTGATGTACGGAAGGGAAGACCTGAGCGCCAAGCTCGGCATTCAGGGCAGAGAGCCGGTTGACCGTAAGACCTTCGTATCTGAGCACGTGGGCGTAGTGGTCTATGAGCAATACAATCTGAAAAGGGAGGGAAAAAACTATGCGAGGAAGAAGAAGGCTGCAGCATCAGGAATGTGCGGATCATCCTCGATCAGGATACTCACTGTCAACCAGGTTTCAGACCTCCTTCAGGCAAAGCCATCGACCATATACTCCTGGGCGGAGCAGGGCCTCATTCCTTCGCTCAAGATAAATGGCCTTCTTCGCTTCGACGAGGACGAAGTTCATGAGTGGCTGAGAGCTTGCGAACGGCCGGGGTGCTGCTATAATGTAGGTAACCAGACCAGAGCCCGGAAAGGAGGGAAGAGATAAATGGGGCTCTACAGACGTGGAACAACCTATTGGTTCACGGTTACTTATGACGGACGACGCATCCAGGAGTCATTGCAGACGGACAACAAGAAACTCGCAGAGAAGGTATACGCGAAGAAGCTCGTCGACATCGTCGAGGGGCACCACTTCGAGGCAACCGCGGCGAGAACGACGACCTTTGACGAGATGGTAGAAAGGTATCTTTCCAAACACGCCCATTCGCGGGATGGATACACGAAGAAGCCGCTCCTCGATTTCTTCGGCGGCATGATGCTGTCGCAGATCACGACACCCCTCGTTGCCGATTATCAGGACGAACGGCTCGAAGAGGTGAAGGAGGCGACCGTCTATCAGGAGTTGTCGCTATTAAGACGGATGTTCAATGTCGCGCGGAAGCGGTGGAAGTGGGTGAGAGAAAACCCGGTGAGCGACGGGGACCTTTCGTTCTCCGTGGGCAGCAGGAATGCGAGGGACCGGTGGCTGACGGTGGAAGAGGAACAGACGCTCCTGCAGGAAGCGACGAACCCGGCGTGGCTCAAGCCGCTTTTGGTTACCGCCTTGCACACCGGGATGCGGCGGGGTGAGATTCTCGCCCTTACGTGGAAGGACGTCGATTTTCCCAAGAGGCTTGTCCGGGTGGAGAGGTCGAAGAACGGGGAGAAGAGGTCGATCCCGCTGTCGCAGACGCTTCGTGACGCGCTCACGGGCATTAAGGTGCGCGACATCTCGGGTAAGGTGTTCCCGGTCGCGGTGAGGAGCCTGAGGGTCGCTTTCGCCGAGGCGTTGGAGAAGGCTGAGATCACCAATTTTCACTTTCACGACCTTCGCCACACCGTCGCGACGAGGCTCGTGCAGAACGGGGTAGACCTCTACAGGGTGCAGAAGCTGCTCGGTCACAAGAATATCGCCATGACCCAGCGCTATGCCCACCACTACCCCGAGAGTCTGCGCTCGAGCGTCGAGGTTTTGGACGCGTGCTACAAATCTGCTACATTGAGGGAACGGTGCAATTGACAGTCCTCGCCAAACCGCATAAAATAAGGCATGCGAGAGTGGCGGAACTGGCAGACGCACTGGACTTAGGATCCAGCGGGTTACACCATAGGGGTTCAAATCCCCTCTCTCGCATTCTCTGTATTATCAAGGCTTTCCGATCTTCCCCAATCATCTTAGCCGCGTTTCCTTAGTTCGATTATGTCTGGATTATGTCTATCGAGGCTTTCTTTCATGCTCTCGTGAGCATTTGCGAGGCGTTCACAAGCTGCTCTCAGGTCTTCCTCATTTACGATGTTGTAGCGGTCGAATACTGCCCGCGTCTTGTGTCCGCTGATCTTCATAGCCACCCGCTCGGGCGTCCCGGTCCTGACCATGTTCCGTACTGCCGTACGCCGGCAATCGTGGAAGAGCTTGCCCGTGAGTTCGGCCCTAGTACATGCGCTGTACCAAGCTTCCCGGAAGTCCTTGATTGGCTCGCCGTCTCGGAAAAATACGAACTGACATTTCGGATACTTGGCATCCCGCATCTTCTTCTGGTTCAATATCGCATCATACAGTTCCCCGCTCAGATAGATAGTGCGCGGTTCGTCGTTCTTCGTGGCCCCCGCCTCAAGGGTTATCTTCCTCTCAAAAACATTCGTCTGTTTCCACGTTAACGAAAGGATTTCGCCTCTGCGCATGCCCGTGAAGTAGCCCATCGCGAGAACTGGCTTCAGGTAGTCTGGCAGCTCGTTTCTCAGCTTCACATACTCCTCGTACTCGAAATAGCCAGTTCTCACGTTGTTTTCTTTGAGCTTCGGTATGTGCGGAGTATGCAGAACCTTCGGTGGTGTGGCCGATTCTCCCAGAGAGAACATTCTTTTGAGTGCTGACAGTTCCCTGTTGATGGTTCCGTTCGATGCTTTTTCCTCCCTGCGGGCTTTGATGTAGTCTCCAATGTGCGTCGAGGTGATCTCGTTTACTTTCATGGCCCCGAAGTGTTTTTCAAGGTGATCGAGGCTTATCTGCACCCGCCATTTTGATTTCTTGCCGTTCACTTCGTAGTCGGACAGAAGGTCTTTCTTCAAATCCTCGAAGAGGGTCTTCTCGGCCTGTAGACCGTGAAACTTGCCTTCTACGATCTGCCCTTCTCTCAGTTTGAGAAGCTTTTCGGCAACACCTTTCTTCTTTGACTTCGAGGATTCTATGTATGGCTTGCCATTCTTGTAATACTTGATGTACCACGTTTCGCCTTCCCAGCCCGTCTGCTTGTTGCGCTGTCTAAATACGCTTCCCATCGCTGGTACCTCCTTTTTGTTTCTGTATCCCCTCGATTGGTTCACCTCCTTCTAATTCCAGGCATCTAAGGGCAAGATGCAGGAACGGCGGAATCTGCCTGGCACCCGTCTCCCATCTGGTAACGGTCAATGGGATCACCCCCAGGGCATAGGCAAGAGTCGCTTGCTTGTATCCGTTGCTTTTGCGCCATGTCTTAAGGTCTTCGGGTGTCATCAACAGAAGAATAAAACTATCCGCTGGATATGTCAAAGGAGACTCAATAGGAGAATCGGTTTTTGTTCCTCTCGATGTATTCGTCCATGTCCTTCACGTCCAGGAGCACTCGTCTGCCATCCTTCACGTAGGGGATTTTACCGGCCCACAAGATTTCTCTCAAGGCGTCCACCGTCCGTCCGAGGTAGAAAGCAGCTTCCGGTATGCTATACAGTCTTTTCGCCGGCCCTTTTGGGTTCTTCCGGACTGCCTTGTACTTGTTGAGGCGTTCAACCCTAGTCATTCGTTGTGCCTATAATGTGCCCGTAGGATTCGATCAAATGCGCGCTTGAAAAGCATTGCCTTTCCTTGCGTGTTACCCGCCTGTGCCCTTCCGCGAAAAGGAAACGCTCTCCGCCAGCTCGCTGCCCTGTGTCCGTCCCGACCATGCTTCGGAACCCCGGCGGGCAAGCGGTCCTGCCTCGCGCCAGAAACTTCAATCCCGGGCCCTTACCCTGAGTCCCCTCGGCCGCTGTCAATGGTCTAAAACCAATTCCCTGCATCATCCCACGGCAACAGAATCGATTTTTTGAGCCTTCCGCTCCCTCGCCTTCCGCATTTTCGCTTTTGTCTCTTCGGACACCTTCCTTACCTTCACGGCGCCGCCCTTCCGAT
>PLSJ01000017.1 GCA_003165115.1 Syntrophaceae bacterium
TATCGGAGCCAACCTTGTTGCTGAAGTCTTTCCCAAGCCAGACGAACATGATATGGTTCGAACATGCTCTTACGTTTGTTCCAATTGCGGACCTTTTCTATCGCGTCTTCCGCCGATAGGGCATTTTCTCGGGTCGCCACCCAGTGTACCGTCGCAAGTAGCTCTAACCCGAATGTTGATTCAAAACCTCTAGCCAAATCACATACCCTGTCGAATCTACGCCTTGTCGTTTCATGCCCTGCAAGGTACTCTTCCGCTTCCTGGGCAGTATTCGGAAGCAATTCAAGCACCTTGTCCGGACGGTCTTCTCCATCACCGTAGCCGGTAATCCAATGTCCGTCTATCGGGATGAGCACGTGACGAAGATTCTCTGCATAAGGTCCGTACCATGCTTTGCGATATTCGAGACGAAGCGGTTCGCCCGATTCCTGCAAAAAGTACATCAGCTTGTGCACTTCCAGCAGTGTTACAGCAGGCTCCATAACCGCCGCAAGGTAACGCCGCATCAGCCCGAAAAGAGCCGCACGTCCTTCCGTCATAGCAGGGGCAGAAGAACTTTGTGTCAGTTCGTCATCAACTTGTGTGCTGGCATAAGGTTCATGCAGAAGTACCTGCACGTCTGATAGTGATCGGAAGGCTTCAACAATCATCGGCTTCACTACCCTCCAATTAAGACCTCCCAACCCACATCCCAACGGGGGTACCGCAACTGACTTTATTCCAAGTTTCCGCACCTCCGCTACGAGAGCCTTCAAACCAAGGTCGATATCCTCAATCCTACTCCTGCCCTTCCAGTGCCGTTTCGTTGGGAAATTAATGATGTAGCGCGGGTTATGAAGCCGGTTCAAATTGTGCACGAACATTACACCCGGTCGCATCTTCCCCTTGTCACAGTAAGCTTTGTATTGGGAATAGTTCTCAGGGAACGCCTTACGGAACTGTAACGCTATTCCACGCCCCATTATACCAACACAGTTCACGGTATTAACGAGCGCTTCGGCGTCGTCTTGCACTATATTCCCATGCGCTGTCTCGATCATATCATACCCCCTGGCTCAGTAATACCAGTCGCGCCTTACCCTGATAGGCGGACATACTGTAGCATCCCGTAAAGCCTCTCGCACGGAAACCGCCATTGCACCATCAATAACTCCTATTTCATCAATCAAAGACCAAGGTAAGGAGCCATACACTAGAAACTCAGCCTGTTTCGCTTCCTTCACTTTGACAGGCCGAAAGTCAGTTGAACCAATAGCCTTCCAGTCGAGGATAGCCAGTTCTCCATAATCTGCATAAAAGCGGGCAAAGGAGGCACCCGCATTGCAATCGCTGAAAGCCCAATTAATCCGATTGTTTTCAGCCCAACGCACGACAGCTTGCAAATCAGCTTGCAAATGAACAATCGGTCGCTGTCCATCCCTGTAGGTGATATCAGGATGATTCCCCATGTATAAAATATACAGCATCACTGATCGCGGGCAAAAGTAGAACGGAACATATTCACCCACCTTTGTTCCACGATGACAGAGTACAGGAAGCTCGGTCAAACGTCGCTGTTTGATTGCGGACATGCCGACTACTGCATGCTTAGGCTTAATTCGCCTACATTCCTCATCCGAATAGAGAGCACCTGCTTCCGCTATCGAAGGGAGGTTATTCAAGTGAGTGATATGGTAAATTTTGGGGTTATCAGGAATAACACCCACGACTGATCCTCCTCTTCGGCCTCAGTTTCCACCCTTCCAGCAAGACCCTTGCCTATCGAACCATATATTTTAAGTTCTCTTCGTCAAGGACGCTGCTCGGCCTATCCACGAGACAACGCAAAGCTCTACCCTCTCTCATCCATCCTTGTACTGCCTGAAATTCCTCACAAGGCTGCTGAAAGACTCGGGCTTGTACCTCTTGAAGTCTTCCTCATCGACAAAGACGTAATCAAAGCGTACCTTGTCCTGGGCAGCGTTCACGTCCTCACACCATCGCTTCAGGCGATCCATCTTTTGCGGCACGTCCAGGTCTTCGAGGCCCTTGGTCTCAACGATACAGATATCCCTGTCTCCCGTCCTTACGATGAAATCAGGGTAGTAGTTCGAGATGCTTCCGTCGGCCTTCACGTAATCGATCTTAAAATTCACGGAGAAATAGTTCTTCGTATAGGAAACAACATCCGTGTCGGCGCACCCATCGAGAAAGGCCGCGAATTTCAATTCGAGGGCGCTCCTGTCCCCGACGATCTTGTTAAAGAGGCTCTTTTTCGGCACGAGAAAGGGCTGCTCCTTGACGACGAAGGGGCGGGTGTTCTAAGCTTTATGTAATCCCGTATCTCGGCGCTTCCCTTGTCCTTGACGGTCAGGTCGTTTATCTTCTTTTCGAAGGTCTCGATAATCGTCTTGCAGGCTTCCATCTCCGAGAGATTGCGGAGAGTGTTCAGGTCGTCGATTTCAACCGGTTGTTCAAAGAGCCGCGTCGAGATGAATTCCTTCACCTTGCCATACAGCACTTCGTACCCGCTCACAAGCCGCAGGTCTTTCATTATGACTTGAGCAAAGTAGCCGATCACGCTCCGGTAATCGGTCACGGTCGCCGAATCGAGGAAGGTCGTATGGTTTATCTCCTTCGTCGTGATGTCCTTGAAGACGATCTCGCGCTTTTCTTCATCGGTGAATTTCTTGTATTCCAGCCGCTTCGTCTCGAAAGAAGCCGGGGCAAGGTCTTCCAGGTTCTTGTATTCCCGATAAACACGGGGAGAAAGAACGGGGATTTCTATGTCGAGCTTCTCCACGTCCTTTCTCGTGTTTTCGCGGTCCACCTCGATGATGATAGGGGCCTTCGGGGCCGTGCCCCCGCCCATGGGTTTGTATTCCAGTTCCACACCCTCGCTCTGGATGGATTCGACAAAATCCATGAAGGCGTCCGTACCGACGACGCTCACGTACTCCTTTGCATCGGTGCCCGGATACATACGACGCAGGCCCCTGCCGAGGGTTTGTTCGGGAAGAATGTTGCTCTTCGCCGAGTACGCCCGCAGTCCTACGATTGTCGTCACATTGCGCACGTCCCAGCCCTCTTTCAGCATGAGGACGGAGACAATGACCTTGTGCGGGCTGTCCCAGCTATCGATCCGGTTCGCTTCCTTCCGCAGTTTTTCCAGTTCGTCCTTGCTCTTCTTGCTGTCGGCTTCCGATACTTCGCCGTTGTTGTTCGTGTGGATGGTGAGAACCGCATCCTTGAATTCAGGAAAGGTGCTCTGCAGGTAGCTCTGCACATCGTCGCAGTTCTTCGTGTCGTCCGTCATGACGAAGAGCACGGCCTTCTTGCCGGTTTTCTCGTGCTCAAGGTATGCCTTCCGCCATTCCTCGACGCCAAGGGCGATATAATCGGCGTATTTCTCCGTGTAGCGGGAACTCTGGCGTTCGGCGAGTTTCGCCCGACTTGGGGGGTCGGGCAGGACGGGGTGCTTGACGACGTTCTGCCAGATCGCCTCGACAAGAGGGTAGTCGCAAACCGTCTGCACGAAAATTGACCCGTTACTGTGCTTCGGGGTCGCTGTCACGTCCACCTGAAGCGAGAGGAAGCGGTCTTTCTGCTTCAAGCGGTTGTGGATGTCCTCGATGGACTTGAACCAGGCAAGGCGGGGGTCGTGGATATGGTGCGCCTCGTCGTTGATAACCACAAGCTCGTTGATCTCGCGCACGATGACGCCCAGGTCAACCTTCGAATCGGTAGTCTTCCCTGTCGGACGCTTTCCGAGGAAGTAATCTTCGAGGTTGTCGTCGTCAAAGCTCGGCTCGGTGTCGTTTCCCGCGTAAACCCGGTGTATGTTGGTCAGAAAGAGATTTCCCGTCTTCCGCACGATGGAAACCTCGTCCTGAATATGCAACGTCATCTGAAAGTCATCCTGCCAGTTCTGCCCGGCATAGCCGTTGTCCGGCAAAATCGGATCCTTCCGAAAGATTCTGAAGCCGTCAAAGTCCGCCCGAAGGCGGTCGAGAACGATGATATTGGGCGCAATCATGAGGAAATTCGTCGCGAGCAGGGAATCCGCCTCGTAGGTCTTGTGGAAATAGCACCACGCCACGATGAGGCTCATGACCTTCGTCTTGCCCGCTCCTGTCGCCATTTTCAGCACGAGACGCAACCAGTCCTCATCAAACATACCCGTTGAGACCGCGCCAGAGGAGTCGTAGCGCATAAGGTCGTACTTGTCCTTGACTCGTGCGACCTCGTACAGATAGATCACGGTTTCGATCGCTTCCCGCTGCGCGAAGTAGTATCTGAATTCCCCCATGGTGCCGTCAGCTTGCGCGACGATATGCTCCGTATTGAACCACCAGTTGAGGAGCGCTTTCGATGTATCCGACGCGCCCGCATAGGCCCTCTCGCGCCATTTCTTTACGTCGCTTCGAATCTTGTGGACCAGAGGCGGCAGGAGCTTCTCATAGCTCGATTCGCGCAGGGCTTCGTCAGCCGGGAACCAGCGGTACTCGGGGTTCAGAACTTCGTAAGGCGACTCTGTGAAGGAACGGTGTATAGCCATGATCTACCCCTCCACGTTCACGTCGATGATCTTCATGGTATCGTTGCCGAAGATATCGACCACCTTGACAGCCACCTTGACAGCNNGACAGCCACCTTGACAGCCACCTTGTACCGCCTGGGCAGGCACTCATGGAAAGGCGTTTTCAACTCAAGGGAGCGGTCTTTCTTCGTGCGGAAGCTTTGCCATTCGTTTTCAAAGATGAAATCGCCCGTCCAGACTTCTTCGTGTTGCGGCAACTCCATTTGCTCGGGCTGCTCCAAACCGGGTACATAGCCCTGTTTTGCCGACTCACGTCTTACCCGCACGATCTCCCGCTTGTGCTCGAAATCGAAATCGACGCTCCAGTAGTCTATCCAGTCGGTCCAGGTCTTCGTCAAGGTCTCTTTTGTACAGATGCCGTCCTTATCCTTCATCACCTTGACGATTTTTCCATTCTCGACGACGATCCTGTTCTTGCCGTTTTCAAGGGAAGCGGCCGCGTTGTCTATGCTATCCTGAGAGTAGTAGACGGAGAAATCGGAAAGCTCAACCGCTATGGCCTTCTTGCCCACGTGCGGCTTTATTTCTATGTACGAGACATCGTGAAAGACAACCTGGTTCTTCTCGACTGCCCGCTTGTCGAACACCTCGCGGGGGATGTATTTCAGGGCAAGGTCTATGCCTTTTGCCTTTGCCTCTTCCTGAATATTCGGAAAAAGGCCCATCTCGAACTCGAAGGCGAGAACATCGACGCGGGAAATCCGCTTCTCCCGGCATTCCAGGATAACTTCTTCGACGAAAAGCCGAGTGACAGGCAGGTTTATGGGGCCGACGGACACGAGACGGCCAGCCTTCTTGCCATTGAAGCAGCGGAAGTTTTCAACGCTTTCCGCTCTGTACGCCTTAAGGATGAGGGCGATAAAGTCCTTTTCCTTCTGCTCAAGCTGCCTCGCGCGTTCTTCTTCCCGAAGATTCATGTTCACGCCGATATAATGCGCCCGCTCGTACTTGCCGAGGTTTAGGATTTCGAAGGCCCGGAAACCTTTGCCCGCCGCCTTCAACTCCCGCTGTACCCCGATCATACGTTTGCGCGTCGTGTGAATGGCGAATTTGCCAAGATCGGTCCCTATCCATTTGCGGCCGAGCTTTTCGGCAACCGCAAGGGTCGTGCCGGAGCCGCAGAAGAAGTCGGCCACAATGTCGTTTTCGTTCGACGAGGCTTTGATGATGCGGTCAAGCAGAGCTTCTGGTTTTTGGGTGGGATAATCAACTTTTTCTTTTGCCTGTGAGTTGACAGGAAATACGTCATCCCATAGGTTTTGAACGGGTTTGCCCTTCCATTCGTCCAGGAATTGTTTTCGCATTAGTCTTCTAGTTTTGTCATTCGGAAAATATAACCTTCCCTCCCTATCCATTTGCTCCATTCGTTGTCTGGAAACAGCCCACCCCTTGTCTGGAGAAGCATATCCTTTGTATTCGTATTTCAGTGTGGGCCTATTCGCCGGATTGCTTAGATCGCCTAGCTTGTAAACCCTTCCGTCTGGTTCCTTGTAAGTGTATCTTTCCTTGATGTAGTCCTCTGTGTCTTGTGTCGTAAACTGGGGGAAGAACGTGAACTCATCAGTCTTGTTGTAGTAGAACAAGAAATCGGTCGTAATTCCGAATTGATTTGTTTTTTGTACTATGCCCGACCGTCTCTTCCAAATGACCATGCTATTAAAACCGCCTTCGCCAAAAAGCTCATCAAGCACAAGTTTTAGAAAACTTCCGACTCTCACATCACAATGCACATAGATACTTCCATCTTCGGCGAGCAAGTCGCGCATCAACACCAGCCGTTCGTAAATCATGGCAATGAAGGAATCAATGCCCTTTCCCCATGTATCGTTGTATGCAAGGGCTTCCAGTACATTCGGCTTCTTGGTGAACGTATCCTCCCCGATTTCTATGTCCACAGAGGGATGGAGAAATCGGCGCCCACGTCGAAGGGAGGGTCGATGTAGATAAGCTTGATACCGCCATTCTTCTCTATCTCTTCTCTGATAGGGCCGTTCTTGAGACTTGAAAGGATAAGCTTGTTATCGCCCCATATGAGCTTGTTGGTCCACCCCGCCTTCTGCCGGCCGCGCGTGTCGAAAAGGCCCATCTGCAAGGCCGTGTCCGCCCGCTTCTCTGCTCGTGGCTCGTCTACCTGTTCGATGATCTGAAAAGGCAGGACGATATTGCAGACCTCGTTCGTCTTGCCGTTCCAGACCAGTTCAACTTCCCGCTTCTCGTCGAAGAGCAAGAAGCGGTACTTGTCCGGCAGGGGCTTGTCAGCTTCGATGAGCCTCAAGACTTCCCGCTTTTCGTTGTCAGTGAGCTTTATCACCTCATTGCCCCCCGCTCAATATCACGACCTGTTCAACACCTAGAATCTTATCCGGTATCATACGAAGCGTGCAGGGAAAACACAACAACAAAGTTTCTCCGATAAGGGATAATCGCCGTCCCGTGCTATAGTTATCTCGTATCACCCATGAGATACTATCCGTCCTTGCATTATCGACTAGGGGCATAAGACCGTTGAGATATGTGTCTATTACCAAGCCCAACGACACCCCCCATGCTGCCCGGCGCGTTCGCGCGCCCTATGGGTGCGTGCCCGCTCCGGGCGCATAAGGGATCGGTTTGTCCCAGACAACCAGGTATGTGAAGAATCATGAGGCTATTCGGCGGCCCTTTGCCCCGCCAGCTCTGTTGCAAACAGGTGCAGCCGCTGAAGGGCGTCGGAGACGAGCTCTCGAATATCTTGTTCTGAGAGATGCCTTTCGTAGCGTAAGACAGCCTCGAGGCTCGTAAGTGCTTCATCTAAGAGGGGCATCACGGTGTAATCGAGCGCTCGCGTGTTTATCCAGCGATGAAAATGCGTGAGCTCATGCGCTGCGGCTGCTTTAAGGTTGAGGGTTGAATTGACGTCTACTACGCATTGCCCTGGATAGATATCCGGTCCAAATACGATTTCGCCGTACTCTTCTGCTTCCTCACGTACGACATGAAAGACAGTCCGAGCTCCTTCTTCGTATCTCACGATCACTTCTGCGTCGAGACCGAGAAAAGTGTTTGCAGCTCTCCTGATTTCCCTTTCATCAAGAGGCGCTTGGCGGCGTCCTCCTAAAATCATGCATCACCTATTCGCCAGAAACTTTAGATTGTTGGGACGCTCGTCCAAAGCCACCAACTGTCGTAATACTCTGGCACACTCGCTTTGTGCGGCTCCAGTGTTCAACACGGTGAGTTTCCCATCACGTCCCGGTTTGACGACACCAACCGTTTGCCATAAGGGATTGGCTTTCTCAAACAAGTCTCCTTCGAAGCCGTCAAATCGGTAAAGGTGACTCTTAGAAAACCGTTGAAGCCGTTCTTGCCAATAGGATAAAGCTTTTTTTGAGCCCTCCAAAGGCATCTGCCTGTTGAAGTCTTTCATAAGCGCTGCATAACCATGCATCATTACAGCCGAATCAACGACTAGATTTTCCCGCACCACCCTACGCTCGGTCGGAGTCAGTTTGCCGAGTTCAGGACGAATCTTTGACAAAAGGTCGTAAAATTCCGCTGCCACCGTGGCAATACCTTCTAGTTCAGTTGCATCGTCGGAGCCCATGGGGGCTAGAGTCTTTACCATAGCTCTCAACGTAGATAGCGTCATTACCTGGGGATTCTTAGGACTTACCCTCTGTGCCAATATAAGTGAGACACTTCCCA
>PLSJ01000006.1 GCA_003165115.1 Syntrophaceae bacterium
TGGTGGGCCGCGTAGGATTCGAACCTACGACCTCCTGATTAAGAGTTGTATGTTACATGTTTCTGCTACCCTTACCCAGTTTTTAACTCCCCGTAATATAAGTACTTTAAACATTATAGAGTTGTGACAAGTATTGACCAATTTCAGATAATATGTTACCTATGTGTTACCTATGAAAATTGGTTAGCGGGGGGACGGGTATGAAAAAGATCAAAATCTCGAAGGCCACGGTTGACCGCCTGCCCTTTACCGGGAAGGGGAAACAGATTGACTATTTCGATACCGAATTGAAAGGTTTCGGTTGCCGGGTGTCTGCCACGGCAAAAACATATTTTGTACTGAAGCGGGTTAACGGCAGACTCACTCGCGTCACGCTCGGCAGACATGGCGTTGAGACGGCCGAGAAGGCGCGTAAGGATGCCATAGACGCCCTTTCCGACCTTGGGAAGGGCATTGACGTCAACCGGGAGAAGGCAAGAGCGCGAGAAAAAGGTATCACCTTAACCGAAGTTCTTGAGAGATACTTTATTGCACGACAAGAACTGAAACCGCGCACCGTAGCAATCTACCGCGATCTCTTCAGGCTCCATCTTCCTGACTGGATGCGGCAGCCGATTGAGAATATCACGAAGGATATGGTTGCCGGCCGTCATCTGAAGGTTGCAAAGGAGGCCGGAAAGGCGACGGCAAATAGTGTCATGAGGACATTGAGGGCAGTCTACAACTTCGCCAACGAGCTTTTGGACGATGCGCTTCCTGTCAACCCGGTCAAACGCCTCTCCAATACGCGTCAGTGGTTCGTAATCGAACGCCGCCAAACGGTTATCCGTGAGTCTGATCTTCCAAAATGGTTTGAGGCAGTCAACAAACTGGAAAACCCCACAATTCGGGACTACTTATTGCTCTTGCTCTTCACCGGGGCAAGGAAGACGGAGACAGCTTCGCTCAAGTGGGACGATGTCGACATGGAAAACAAGATATTTGTGCTCACGAGGACGAAGAACGGCAAGCCACTCCCGTTACCGATGAGCGACTACATTCGCCGGCTCTTTCTTGATCGCCACACGTTACGAGAAAATGACTTTGTGTTCCCGGGGCGGGGAAAGGACGGCTACCTCGTCGAACCTCGCAAGCAAATGGCAAAAGTGACAGAACAGACTGGGGTGAAATTCTCACTGCACGACATGAGGCGGACGTATACAAGCGCTATAGACGGGATTGTCGGCTACTACGAGCTCAAGCGCCTTCTCAATCATTCTGTCAAGGCTGACGATGTCACCGCTGGCTACGTCGTGAAAAACACGGAAAAACTCCGTCCGCTCATGCAGAAGGTGACAGACCATATCTTGAATCTTGTGCAGCCAAGAGAGCCAGGCAAGGTTGTTCGTTTCAGTCGGGAACCGGAGAAGGCTTAGCTGGTGCTGATCCCCCTTGTTTGACGATTCCACTTCGCATCTACACTTCATAGTTGGCGGGAACCCGCTTACCAGATCGCTAAAGGTGCACTGGTTTTGAAGGGCATAAAACACCGAAATCGACATGCTCTCAAGGCCCGCACAATTCCGTGCAATCCGTTCATTATCAACGGCTTTCCGGTTTTCCCCGTATCGGCAAAAATCGGTGAAAAACGGTCTCATCCAGAACGCTACAGACATAAAATAGTCATAAAAAAAGTGCCTGCTCCGAAATGGATTATCGTAAAACACGCATGCGCTTCCCCGGCCAGGTGGGCGGAAACGGCCTCGTAGGGCTACAGTGTTCATTTTGCACTATTCGGCTGGGATTCTCCAATAATGCGTCCCAGGTAGGGATCCGACCTATCTCTCCGGCTCCATAGTCGAGTAACCCGATTGACCGCAGCCATTACGTGTCCTCGTCTGCCACTTGCTTCAAGTATGGGACGCCGCCCTGGTCGAAGTGACGGTAAGGCCGGTGAGTGCCGGCTAAGCCACTAAAGTCAAGTTTCCGGGCGACTTTAATGGACTTTTTGGCTTTTGTTGACCTTTGTGACAGCCGCGCGTAACGTATGGCCCAGGAGAAACCCGTGAAAGAGGTGTTCTTTTCTGATTATCTTCGAAAACGGGCGAGGAAGAGCGTCGTGGTCTGCGTTGCCTGGGCCGGGATCGCCCTGACTCTTCTCCTCGCTGGGATCGCTACCGGCATCGCCGTGATCCTTGCATCAGGGGCGGTGGCCGTCGTGGTCTCCCTTTTCGTTGCAGCCAGGCGCGGCCCCATCTATACGGCTTATCGGTGCGGAATCCGGGGCGAGCAGGTGCTCCGGATCCATCTTCTCTCGTCGGGACTGGGTGACGATCACACCGCCTATTACAACCTCCCCTTGAACGGCAACGGGAAGGCCTCCGATATCGACTGCATCCTCGTCGGCCCCTCGGGTCTTTTCGTCTTCGAAACAAAGCACCATCACGGCCTCATTCTGTATCGGAACGGTACTTGGGCGAGGATCAAGGCAGGCCGAAGAGGAACTCTCTATTGGGGCCAACTGGGAAATCCTTCCGGTCAACTATACTGCAACATCAGAAGGCTCAAGGAGCTGCTGGGAAAAACAGATGGCCTCTGGTTCAACGGCGCTGTCGTGTTCACGAACCCGCGGGTCATTCTCGATGTCGAGGGGCTCCGATGGGTCAAAGCCGTCGCCGTGAACGACCTGAAGCAGATACTTTCCAAAAGAACAGTCCTCTCCGCCGAGCAGATCGATAGGATCAACGCCCGCCTCTCCGCTTTCGTCAAGTAATATAGGGGTAGGACAAATCCGTGGAACAGCACGGGCACGTCCGGAATATCTTCATTAGGCGGTTTGCCGAGCAGCGAAATCGACCCGGGCGTGAGCGCGGGTTTTCTGTTGCCGGAATCCGAGATACGCAAAAGTTACGCACATAATATGAATTTATTAATTCATATCGTTTCAACAGGAAGGAGAAGAGAGATGACTACGGGCAGAGGAACGGGCATGGTGGAGAGGATAGTGGGCAGCCTCATGGGTCTGTCCATCGAGGAGAGCATGGCGCTCCTCTCTCGCTGGATGGACGGAGCGGACCCTCGCCGGAAGGTTGCCATGTTTACCGCGTGGATGAACTCTGAGCCAGAC
>PLSJ01000295.1 GCA_003165115.1 Syntrophaceae bacterium
TCGAGCAAAAGAAAGGGAGCTTCTCTTTTCTTGCAAGGTCGGAGATGGCGAGGGCGGTGGCGCTGTTGATGGTACCCATGATGACGTCCACCTTCTCTTTGAGGATCAGCTCCTTCGCCATGTTGAGCCCTATGTCGGGCCTGAATTTCTCGTCCCTCGTCACGAACTCGATCTTCTTCCCCCTGATACCGCCCTTTGCATTGATCTCATTGACCACCAGCTTAAAACCGTCAAGCACATCCTGGGAAAAACCGGCGGGAGGGCCCGAATAGGTGTCGACGATCCCGACTTTGATCGTGTTTCCCGCGGAGCCCGCCTGGGGCAGGACAAAAACACCGACGATGAATGCCGCCAAAATCACAACGAGTGCCACCGATTTTTTCATGCGTTTCTCCTCCCTTTCAGATATCAGGATGCCTCTTGAATATGGCAAAATCTCGCTGAAAGCATTTTTCCGCCTTTGTGAGCTTGCCCGACGCCACTGCCACGATCTCGTCGAAAATCCTTTTTCCCGCCTGAGAGACCGGTTCTTTTCCCTCGAGGATCTTGCTTACGTCCATATCCATGTTGTCTCTCATACGGAGAAAGAGACCCCTGTTGCCCGTAATCTTGATAACCGGTGCGATGGGGGAGCCCGCCGGACTTCCTCTGCCCGTGGTAAAAACGACTATCTGCGCGCCGCCCGCCACCATGCCGGTGAGCTGTTCGATGTCATGGGCCGGCGTGTCCATGTAGACCAGGCCCTTGGAGCTTGGGTGAGACCCGTAGGTGATGAATTCCTGAATGGTGCCCGTCCCCGCCTTGTAGATGCACCCGAGCGATTTCTCCTCGAGGGTGGTGATGCCGCCCGCTATGTTGCCCGGAGAAGGATTGACGTCTCTAAGGTTTTGCCCCCCCGCGATTGCCGCTTTCTCCCACCACTCCACTGCTCCCAGTATCTGCTTTCCCACCTGTGGGGTCCTCGCCCTCGCTGCAAGCAGGTGTTCGGCGCCTACTATCTCGGCGGTCTCGGAGAGTATCACCGTCCCCCCCTCTCCGACCATCATGTCGCTGGCGATGCCCACGGCCGGGTTCGAGGAAAGACCGGAGCTGTAATCAGACCCGCCGCATTCGGTGCCGAGGATCAGCTCACCCAAAGGGATCGGCTCCCGGTCCAGCTTTGCCGCTTGCGCGAGCATCTCTTTTACTATCTTCCGCCCGAGGGCCGTCGTTTTTTTCGTGCCCCCCGCCTCCTGGATGACCAGGGACGCAACGCGCTTGCCCGTCGGGACAAGCTCACGCGCGATCTCGTCCGTGGTGAGGTGCTCGCAGCCGTTCCCTATAATCAGGACCGCCGCCACATTGGGGTTGGCGCCGAAGCCCGCGAGGGTCCTTTTGACCACCGGCCGGTCTTCTCCTATCTGGCCGCAGCCGAAAATGTTCGGCAGATAGACGACCCCCTTCAGGCCCTGGGTAACGGCCTGGGCACAGCCCTGAGAGCATCCGACGCTGGGGATCACCAGCACATGGTTCCTTGTTCCCGCCTTGCCGTCCAGCCTGCGATAACCCTGGAAGTTCATAATATTTCTCCTCGCGAGTGGCTGGCCACGTTGTGCGTATGCACGTGCTCTCCCCGCGTGATCCGCACGGTGCTCTGTCCGATGGCCTGTCCGTACTTGATCACCAGGCCGCCCTTTTCTATGTCCTCCAGGGCGAATTTGTGACCCATGGGTATATCGGAGAGAATCTTCGTCTTCTCGACCTTGCCCCGGACTTCCACGGAGACGTAATCGCCCGCCTTGAGCGGACCGAGCGCCGTTGCCACATTATCTTTTTCGTTGATGACGATTGCCTCTATTTTGCCCTGCACGTCTCCTCCTCATTTGGCGTATGACGCGGGTGAGATTACTGCTCCCACGCGGTGATCGGGACAATGAGGCCGCCCGATGGAAATATGGCGACCTGTGCCTTTGGGTGAGCTTTTTGGAGCAGTCCCAGGCCTTCCTCGAGAGATGCCGCGTGTTCGAACCCCATCGTGGCGGCCTGGTCGCGAGAGACCAGGGGCGACACGAAAACCGTTCGTATCCGGGGGCGTATGATCACGCATTTCATGGCCATATTGAACTCCACGGGTTTGTCCGGGAGAAAGGGCATCCCCCTCGACATGGCGTCCCTCACGTACTCCGCGGAACGGTCGTGGGACCTCTCCCTGACGATGTCAAAGGAGCCGATAAACTCATCCGACACGGGGGTCACGGTGGGGGCCATCAGGAGGATCGCCCCGGTCTCTTTCGTGACGACGTCGGTTGCGCTCAAACCCTTGCAGAACTGGTGGGCATGGGTATGGGGATAGGTCGAGGCAATCGTGACATCGACCTTCTCGTCGAACCTGGCCCCGAGCTCCTCGAAGCAGATATCGACCGCCACCCCGAAAGCCTCCTCCAGGCTGCCGCCTACGATGCGTATAAGCTCCGCCTTCTGGTTGTAGACGCAGTTTATGGAAAAAGTGAGCCCCACGGCCCGGGCGACCCTCATGCAGTCTTCGTGGAAGGGGTTCCCCTTTGTAAGCCCGGCGACGGCACGCGGATCAATCGTGTGCGTCATGTGGTGGGCCCTTATGAACTCAAAATTGGAAACGCCGGGCATGATAATCTTCGGTCCGCCCCCGTATCCCGCCATCGGGTGGGGCAGGATGGAGCTGAGGCCTATCTTCACATCCGCCCGCGCGACCTCCGGGTTGATTTTCAGCACCCTCTTGTCACCGGGGATCCGCACTTGTACGAGGTCGGTCTGCCACGCATCGTGCTGCACTATCCTGTAGCTCGCCGCGACATCCTTCCCCAGCCTTGTCTCAAGGTCTTCCTTTTTCATCGGAACGTGGGTTCCCAGGGCGACGACGATGGTGATATTCTCGCGCGAAACACGGCCTTCAGCCAATTGAGGGAGCAAGACCGCAAGGATCTCCGCCACCGGGGTGGGGCGGGTCGCGTCGTCCACGATGACGGCAACCCTACTCGCGCCGGTCACCAGCTCTTTCAACGGCGGTGCGCCTACGGGCCGAGTCAGGACATCGAGGGTCAATTGCGCGACCGAGGGCAAGGGGCCTGCCTCCTTGCTTTCCACGAAATGGGAAACGGCCCATCCTTCAGGGAGTGAGAAAAATTCTTTCTTGTCCCGGCTCAGATCGAGATGATACTTTTCCTTCACCTTTCACCCTCCTCTCGAAACGTTTCTCCGGTCACTCGAGATAGGCCCCCTTGTCGGCGCTTGTCACATATTTTGCAAAATGCGCGAGATAGCCTTTCGTGACCTTTGGCGCGGGTGGCTTCCACGACGCCAATCTCTCTGCTATCTGATCGTCCGTAAGCTCTACGCTCACCCTTCTGGCGGGTATGTCTATGTCGATAATGTCTCCGTCACGAAGCACCGCTATCGGGCCGCCCGATGCCGCCTCGGGGACGAGGTGTCCCACGCAGGGACCGCCGGAGGTCCCGGAGAACCTTCCGTCGGTGAGTATGGCAATCGATGTGTCGAGTCCCAAATCGACGAGCATCCAGGTTGCCATGATCATTTCCCTCATTCCCGGTCCCCCTTTGGGGCCTTCGTAGCGAATGACCAGGACCTCGCCCGCCTTGACCTTCCCGGCGAGCAACGCATCGATACAGTCTTCCTCCTGCTCGAAGATCCTCGCGGGACCCCGGTGTTGTTGCATCTCCGGTCTTACCGCGGTCTGTTTCACCACCGCCGTGCCCAGGTTTCCCTTCAGCACCGCGATACCGCCGTTCGGGCCCTTGGGGTCGGACAGGGGCCGGATGACCTCGGTGTCCCTGACCTCGGCGGTCTTCAGGTTGTCAGCGAGGGACGTGCCGCTCGCGGTCATGACGTTTCCGTCCAGCAGGCCCTCCATCGACTTCATCACCGCCTGCAACCCCCCGGCGCGCTCGAAATCCTCCATGAGGTACTTGGGGTCCGACGGCTTGATCTCCATGATCGAGGGAGTCTGCCGGCTTATATCCTCAAAATCGTCGAGGGTGAAGGGATAATCGAGCTCATGGGCGATAGCGGGGAAATGGAGGGTCAGGTTGGTGGAGCCGCTCGTTGCGCAGCAGACCTTGACCGCGTTCGTGAAGGCCGCGGGCGTCATGATGTCGCGGGCCTTTATCTCTTTCCACAAGAGTTCCATCACCTTGCGGCCGGCCTCCTCGGCCAGTTTCTCCAGGGCGGGGTCCGTGGCGCAGAGCGCGGAGTTCCCCGGCAGCGAAAGGCCAAAGGCCTCGGCGGCGATACACATGCTGTTTGCCGTCCCCATGAGACAGCACGCACCGGGGCCCGGGCAGACGTAGCCCTCGATCTCCCGCAGCTCCTCCTTTCCGATCTTGCCCTGTCTGTACATGACGAAGTACTTTCCCATGGAAGAGCAATCAAGCCGCTCCCCCTTGTAGTGACCCGAGGGCATGTAGCCGCCGGTAAAGACGACCGTGGGCAAATTGCATCGGGCGGCGGCCATGATGAGGCCCGGCACGATCTTGTCGCAGGTGCCTATCATGACGGCGGCATCGTAGCTTGCATGTTCTACCATCATCTCCACGGAGGCCGCGATGAGGTCCCGGCTGGGGAGCACATATTTGAAACCCTCGTTCCCGCTCCCCTGACCGTCACAGGGGGCGAGGACGTTGAAAATGGTGGCCAGTCCCCCGGCCTCCCTGACGCCGCGCTTGACGGCCGCCGCAATGCGGTCGAGGTGCACGGACCCCGGCAATATCTCGTTCCATGTGTTCGCAATGGCGATGAGGGGTTTTTCCAGGTCTTCATCGGTTGCGCCCATCGACTTGAGAAAGACCCTGCGCATGTAGTACTGTGGTACTTCAGGGGTCAGGCCTTTGCTTCTCAGCTTAATGCCCATGTCATCCTCCAAAAAAGAAGGGCGAAGGGGAAACCCTCGCTCAAGAATTAAAGGGTAGGGTACCTGTTGATTATACCAGAACGCCTTTACAAGTTAAAACCATTTCGTTTTTCACGACGGGGAGTGGGATACGCGGCGGGGATATGTCGTTACGGCGCTTTTTTTTCCTCTTTTGCGAGAGAGATCAGCTCGCCGACAATCCTCCTCCTTTCGTCCTTGTCGAATGGGGATACCGACAGCAGCTCCAGCAATCGCAAGCCGTCCGTCGCGATGGCAATGACTGCCGCTCGCTCGAACCGGAGCCCGTTTTCGGTCAATTCATCCATGAGCTTTCTGTACTCCTCCTTGGCGGGCGCGAGGAGCCCTGGATCGTGCGCCCCCGAGGCAAGAATGGCGGCGGTACGGGCCCTCGCCGCTTTGTCAACCTCCTCCGGTTTCTCCAGAGATGAGAGCACGTGCGCGACGATTTCCCGTTCCGTGCCTTCCGCGAGCTCGGCGCGTTTTTTTGCCCTGCGCATTTTCATCCGTTCCAT
The DNA here is from genome assembly GCA_003165115.1 of Syntrophaceae bacterium. Classification (GTDB taxonomy): domain Bacteria; phylum Desulfobacterota; class Syntrophorhabdia; order Syntrophorhabdales; family WCHB1-27; genus BOG-1155. The sequence goes on from PLSJ01000295.1 coordinate 5,416, forward strand.
GAGACGATCGAGCATAGCCTTGAGAAGCGCTTCCTTGTCGGGGAAGTGATAGAGAAGTCCGCCCCGGCTTAAGCCCGCCTTCAGGGCAACGGCATCGAAGGTCAAGTGTCCGGCCCCAAACTCGATAACCACCCGCTCGGCGGCGTCGATGATCCTTTCTCTGGCGCTGCCCGAATGATGGCCCATGTCAGCCCCCCGTTATTTTCTCTCTCGTCTCTTACCGAGCCATCCTTGCAAAACCTTGACGACGATCAAAGCCAAAAGCGCAACGTACACGCCGATCCACAGAATGGTTGCACGCATATGGCGTCACTCACTTGACGGGCCGTTGAGGTTTCGCCCGTCCCCTCCGCCCAACACCTTATAGAGTGTTATCAGGTAATTGAGCCGGGCCAGCCGAAGCGTGATGAGACCCTGCTGCGCGGCATAGAGAGAGCGCTGCGCATCGAGGACGTTCAGGTAGCTGTCGATTCCTTTCAGGTAGCGGGCATTGGAGAGATTGTAGGTCGCTTCCGTTGCCTCGACAAGGGACTCCTGGGCCGCTATCTGGTCTCCCACGGTACCACGGCCGGCAAGCACGTCGGCCACCTCCCTGAAAGCCGTCTGGATAGCCTTCTCATACTGGGCGAGAAATATGTCACGGTCGACTTTCGCGACCTGAAGGCTTGCCCATCTTGAGCCGGCATCGAAGATCGGCAGCGTGACGGCCGGTGCAAAGGTCCAGACGCCGGAACCGCCCTTGAACAGACCGGACAGGTCCATGCTGCTTGAACCGACGCTGGTGGACAGGGTGATGCTGGGGAAGAGGGCTGCCCGCGCGGCGCCTATGTTGGCGTTGGCGGACTTGAGCTGGTTCTCCGCCTGAAGGATGTCGGGCCGTCGGAGGAGGGGCGTGGAGGAGAGACCGGCGGATATATCCTTTGGCGGCGTCACCGCATTCAGCTCTCCCGGCAACAGCTCGGGGGGCACGGGTGCGCCGACCAAAAGGTCCAGCGCGTTTTCGTCCTGGGCCACGAGTCGGGTATACCCCGCGACGTCCACCCGCGCCGAGTCAACCGTGGTTTGGGCCTGGCGCAGGTCCAGCTCGGATGAGGCGCCGACGTCGAAACGGCGCTTAACCAGGTTGTAGGTGGACTGCCGGGCCTCAAGCGTCGATTGCGCGAGCTTCAGGTTCTCGTTGTCCGCGGCGTAGGCCAGGTACGTGGAGGCAACCTCCGCCATCAGCGATATGTGCGCGCTGCGCAGGGCCTGCCCGGTCGCAAGGTACTGCTCAAGGGCGCTCTCTTTGAGGCTTCGAATACGACCGAAAAAGTCGATCTCCCAGGAGGTGATCCCCAGGCCGACGTCGTAGTATCTGAGGGTCCCGGCTTTGCCTGTCGGAGAGAGAAAGTTCGGCACCTTCTCCTCGTTGAGGCCGCCAAGAGCGTTGACCGTGGGAAACAGCTCGGCCCTCTGGATGCGGTAAAGGTTCCGAGCCCTTTCGATGTTTAATGCCGCAATCCGCAGGTCGCGGTTGT
>PLSJ01000244.1 GCA_003165115.1 Syntrophaceae bacterium
GACGAAGTCGACGCCGTACGTCTCGACCAGCTTACGGAACTTCAGGGCGCCGACCGAAGGCTTGCTCTCCGTATCTTCCACGTAGAGCTCTACCTGACGCCCGCTTATGCCGCCTTCCTTGTTGATCCTGGCGACGGCGGCCCTGATCGTTTTCTCATGAGAATATCCGTATGCGGCCAGACCTCCGGTCTTGTCCGCGACCACCCCGATCTTGATCGGCGTCTTTTTGGCCTGCGCCAGCGCGTCTCCGGAGAACCCGACGCCCGCCGCGATCAGCAGAGCGGCCATCAACGCTCCTGCCCATTTCTTCATCTTCCTCTCCTTTTCTCATGATTTGGATTTATGAAGAATAACCCTCACGGTATATACTTTATACAATATATACAATACATTTTTTCCACTGAATGGTAATATAAGAACGCCGAAAAAGTCAAGCTCCTTTTCAGGGCAAATGCGTTGAAATGCGGGATTCGGGCGGGGATGCGCGGCGGGCTTGCAAGCAGTTCTAGGGAGATACACATTTTGAGAGAAGAGATGAGGCGGCCGCGCCTTTTTTGCCGCGCGTTCCGCCGGGAAAACCTGCCGGGACCGATGGGTCCCCGATACGAAACGACACGTTCAGTCCTGTTTTAAGGACAAAATCCTGCATCCAAGAACGGGAAGCCCTCCGGGGACCGTTTCGCAATCTTGCCCGCCCGAAGAAAAGGCGCGCCGAATGGTGGTTTAAGAGGAACCAGACCACAAGGCGCGCACTGGCATGCTTCTTGTATTATTTCACTTCTTTTCAGGAAACACCGTCTTCGAATGCTGTCGCAGCCTAAAGGAGGCCCACATGACGTTCCTTCACTCAGAGGAATCGATCCCGTCCGAGCAGGAATCCGGGACACCGGAAGTTCGCGATTCCTTCAGGGCATACCTTCATGAAGTGTCGAAGTACCCCCTCATGACACGGGAGGAAGAACAGGAAACGGCGCACAGGATGCGCATCGAGGGGGACAAAAGCGCCGGGCAGAAAATGGTCCTCGCGAATCTCAGGCTCGTGGTTAAAATAGCCCTCGATTATCGCAGCCCCGTCAACGTCCTCGACCTCATTCAGGAAGGCAACATGGGGCTGGTACGCGCCCTTCAGAAATACGATCCCGAAAGGGGGACGAGATTCTCGACCTACGCATCCTTCTGGATACGCGCCTACATGCTGAAATACCTGATGGATTCGTGGAGCATGGTGAAGGTCGGCACCAAAGACAGCCAGAGGAAGCTCTTCTACAGCCTGAACAGGGAAAAGGAAAAGCTGGAGAGGTCCGGGATCGTTCCTTCTCCGGATGTCCTTGCCGATAACCTCGATGTCAGCGTCGCGGACATAGAAGACATGGAGCAGCGCCTCTACCACGGAGACGTTTCCCTTGAAGCATGCACGCACGGAGATGGAGACGCGCTCATGGATACCATCGGGAGCGGTGAGGACATAGAGGAGACGTTGATCGAAAAAGACTATACGGAAATGCTGCACAAGAAGCTCGATAACTTTAAGAAGCAGCTCAGCGAGAAAGAGTGCTTTATCTTCGATAATCGCATCATGGCGGAGGATCCGTTGACCTTGAGGGAAATCGGTGAACGCTTCGCTACGTCAAGAGAAAGCGTCAGGCAGATACAGGCGAAAATATCGAAGAGCCTGGCAAGGAACCTGAGATCGAGTGAAGTCCGGCCGTCCAACTGACGGGCGGTTTGCGTAATCACAGCGGCGTCGAAAGTCATCAGCAGCGAGGAGCCGCCCCGGAAGATATTTTCCGGGGCGGCTCCTCGCTGATCCTTATTTTGGCCCGGCTCCCGCAGGGGACATGATATTGTCCCGTGTCCCGGCGGCTTGCCTCCTATGGCAAGGCTACCGGCTTCGCATCGACCTTGATGCGGAAAACGGTGTACGGCTTCTCACGGGTATCCTTGCCTCCCCAGTGGACCGCCTGCCTCTCGATCTGGTTTGCGGTGAAATAGAGATAGCCGTCGTAGGCCAGGCTCAGCGTATCGGGCCACAGCATCCTCGGGTCGTGGGCAATCGTCTCGATGCTCCCGTCGGGCATCATCCGATGGATGGCGTTATGCTCGTAGTCGCTGAGATAGACGCGACCCTCGCTGTCCGACTCCAGGCCGTCGGATGCCCCTCCCTTGTAACCGTGGTCCTTCACCGTCTCCGCCACTTTCTCGTCCGCGACGGACGGGTCGACGAGCGCATCGACGCTCACGCTGTAGAGGTGTCGGGACGTGAGGGGAGAGTAGTAGAGCCTGCCGCCGTCCGGGCTGATGGCGATGCCGTCGGCCCCTACCTCCAGCGGAAAGGGTTTTTTGTTCGGTATGTTAAGCAGGAGCGGCCGTCCTTCCACCATCGCGATCATCCCCTTTACCGGCTTCGTGGTCGCGTGGTCGACAAGGCGTCTCCAGCTCTTGCCCGAGGCGAGGTCCACGACGATGATCGCGTTCGCCCCCGAGTCGGTGATGAAGGCAAAACCTTCCGTGCCCCGCTTAAGGTCGAACCGGACGTCGTTCAGGTAACTGTTCTTCAGGGCGACGTCCTCGGGGAAGATAAACGTCTTAAACACCTTGTTGGTCGCAAGATCGATGCCGACCATTTTCGGTCCCCCGAAAGCGGTCGGGCCGAACTGGATGCTCCCGGTATCGACGACCCAGAGCCGGTCTTTCGGGTCGACGACGACGCTCTGGACCGCAACGAAACAATCTTTCTGGTTTCCCTTCCCACAGGTGTTTATCCGCGCGTTGGGATAGGGGACCGTCTTTCCGTTCTTCACCTCGGCCACGCTGTAGGCGACCTTGTCACCCCACTGGGGGAAATTGACGAACATGCGGCCCGTGCGGGAAACGGGCACACCCGTCGGCATGGGACCGTTGAAGAACGCAACCGCCTCGATATTCCCCACGGTCCTTTCTTTGGCCAGTTGCTTTTGTGAAGCGGCAAAACCCGGCAGGGCGCTGCCAAAGAGAAAAATTGCGGCTATCAGGACTGACGCGCATCGATTCATCGTTTCCTCCCTCCTTTCAGGATTAG
>PLSJ01000445.1 GCA_003165115.1 Syntrophaceae bacterium
CCCTTATGAGGCGCTGGCCGAGGGCGCGCCGCTCGTCCACGACGAGTATCCGGGGAACGTCAACGTGGAGGTCCACCAGGCTTTCGGGGACGTGGAGGCCGCTTTCGCCCGCGCTCATCACGTGAGGAAGGACACCTTCGCGGCCCACCGCACGTACCACTCGATGCTGGAGCCCCACGTCTCCATCGCCAAATGGGACGGCGACAAGGTCACACTCTATGTGGCCAACCAGAAACCCCACTACCTCCAGCACGACCTGGCCCGGCAGTTCGACCTGCCCATGGGCAGTGTGCGCGTGGTCAAGCCCTATTTGGGCGGCGGGTTCGGGGGCAAGGAGTCGGCCATGGCGCTCGACTTCGCCGGCGTGGTCCTGGCCCGCCTGACGGGCAGGCCCGTGAAGATGTTTTTCGACCGCCAGGACATGTTCACCTACAACAGGGGACGCCACCGGCAGATCATGGAGCTGACGATGGGCGTGGACAAGGACGGCAGGATCCTCGGGCTCCACTGCAACTTCGTCATGGACGGGGGCGCCTACACGGCCAACGGCATCGCCACGGCCTATTACTCCGGGGCGCTTCTGACCCTTGCCTACACGTTCGAAAACTATAAATTCGACCTGGTCAGGGCCTGCACGAACCTGCCTGCCTGCGCGGCCCAGCGCGGCCACGGCGCGCCCCACCCGCGGTACGCGCTCGAAAGCCAGATAGACAGGATCGCCCGCGACCTGAAGATCGACCCCGTGGAGATACGGCTGCGGAACGCGAGGAAGGCCGACACGACCACGGTCAACGAATTCCGCATCAACTCGTGCGAGCTCTCGACCTGCCTGGATACGGTGCGCACGGTCTCCGNNAGCTGCCGCGGGGCAGGGGGATCGGCCTGGCCGCGAGCGGCTACATATCGGGCGCGGGTTACCCCATCTACCGCACGAACCTGCCGCACTCCTCGGCGCTGGTCAAGGTAAACGACGACGGCACGCTGGCGACGCTCTACACGGGCGCGGCCGACATCGGGCAGGGGTCGGACACGATCCTCTGCCAGTTAGCGGCGGAAGCCATGGGCTTCAGGTACGAGAACATGACGGTGGTCTCCGCCGACANNTCGGGGCCTATTCCAGCCGGCAGACGGTCATGTCCGGCTCGGCGGTCAAGCGCGCGGGCGAGATGGTCAAGGCGCAGGTGCTGGAGACGGCCGCGGAGATGATGGAGGTAGACCCGGCCGAGCTGGAATGCAGGGACGCCGTGGTCTTCCTGAAGAAGAACCCCTCTGTCGCCGAACCCTTCGGGAAGGTGGCCCGCGAGCACTTCGTCAAAAAGGGGCTCCTCGTGGGACACGGCACGTACGCGCCGCCCAAGCTCGGCGGGAAGTTCAAGGGCGCCCCGGTGGGGACGTCGCCCGCTTACAGCTTCGCCGCCCAGGTGATGGAGGTGGAGGTGGACGAGGAGACGGGAGAGATCACGCTGAAGCACGTCTGGGACGTCCACGACTCGGGCACCGTGATCCACCCCGGCCTGGTCGAGGGACAGGTGCACGGCGGCCTGTTCATGGGCATCGGGGAAGCGATCTTCGAGGAAGTCAGGTTCGACGAGAACGGCCGCGTGCTGAATGCGAACCTCTCGGAATACAGGATGCCCACGGCCCTGGACATACCGATGCTCGACTCGGTGATCGTCGAGAGCTACGACCAGGCGGGGCCGTACGGGGCCAAGGAGGTCGGCGAGGGGTCGAGCGTGCCCACGGAAGGCTGCGTGGCAAACGCCGTCCTCGACGCCACGGGCGTCCTGATCGACAGCCTGCCCCTGTCGTACGAGAAAGTGTGGCGCGCGTTAAAGAACAGGAAAGCGGGAGGCGGCATTAAATGAAAGGATACGGGCGGCGGGATCGTGAGCCTTTTCCGGTGGACAGGCTTAACCGGGTGGAGCGGCCCACCACGGTCGTCCACGACGACCAGGTCAAGCCGGTGAGCGAGCTGGACGCGGGGTTCATGAAGGCCCGGCGGGGCATATATGGCGAGGCCCTGCGGGGTGAGGTCCTGCGCTTTGTCAACAAGCACCCCATGTCCGGCGCGGAGCGGTGGATCATGAACCGCATGAGGGAGTTCGTGGACGGCATGACGGCGGGTCACCACGCCCCGCTCCCCGACGACCCGGCGCTGCTGGCCCGTCACATCAAGGACGCCGCCTATTTCCTGCGGGCCGACCTCGTGGGGATCTGCGCCCTGCCTCCCTACGCGGTCTACACCGAGAGCTTCGACTGGAAGGGCAGCTCGGAGGAAGGCATACCGGTGAGCCTGCCCCACAGGAACGCCATCGCCATCCTCATCGACCAGGACTGGCCCACGGCGGAAGCCTTCACGGGGAGCGACTGGATATCGAACGCCATGAGCATGCTCGCCTACTCCACGTCCGGGTTCATCGCGATGGTGCTGGCGGAGTATATCAGGAGGCTCGGGTATCCCGCGAGGGCGCACTTCGCCGTCAACTACCAGGTCGTCCTGCCGCCCATCCTCCTGTGGGCGGGGCTCGGAGAGATGAGCCGCATAGGCGACTGCGTGATAAACCCTTTCCTCGGTCCCCGCTTCAAGGCCGCCGTCGTGACGACGGACCTGCCGCTCGCGCCCGACAAGCCCATCGATTTCGGCTTGCAGGATTTCTGCTCCAAGTGCATGAAATGCGCGCGGGAATGCCCGTCGGGCGCGCTGAGCGAGGGCGGCAAGGTAATGCACAACGGGTACGAAAAATGGCCCACCAACGTGGAAGCCTGCACGAAGATGCGGGTAGGCAACCCCAAAGGCTCGGGCTGCGGGACGTGCGTGAAGGTCTGCCCGTGGAACAAGCCCTATACGCCCCTGCACCGCGCGATCGGCTGGGCCATGCGGAAATCGTCCCTCGCCCGGAGCGTCGCGATCAAAGGAGACGACCTTTTCGGCTACGGCAAGCCGAATCATGCGAAGAAGTGGTGGTTCGACCTCGAAGACGTGCACGGCGACGGCATACTGACGGTCCCCGCGGAGAAGGCGCGAAAGAAATAGCGGGACGGACCGTCAGTCGGACGCCATGCAGTCGCGATAGGTGCGGGCCGCCCTGTTGTACTCGTCGGCCATCGAATCGAGCACCGGCCCCCTGGCCTTGATCTCCGCCAAGGACTGGTTGTAGAGGCCGGTCTTCTCGTTGTACGCCCTTATCTTCGCCGTGAGGTCGTCGTTTCTCCCCGGATCGCCGTGCGCCGTCTTGCGCTCCTGTTCGATGGAGTCGCGCTCGGCGTCGAGCTCCTGCCTCAGCGCCGTCAGCCTCTCGCCGAGGCTTCCCAACTCGGCCCTCTTCGCCTCGATTTCCCTCAATAACTCCCGGGAAGGGGGCGTGCAGGACTTTTCGGGCACGGGAAGCGATTGCAGGCCGAATATCTGCACCGACACCCAGGTGTCGTCGCCGTTCATCCTCCCCTTTATGACGGAGGCGCCCATCTCCCTCACCTGGGCGGAAAGGATGTTCTTCCGGTGGCCGGGACTCTGCATCCAGCCGTCGACGACCTTCCGGTTGGTGTAAAAGAGCCCGGCCGCGATGTTCTCCGCGATAATCCTGTACCCGTACCCTACCTTCTGGGCGATATCGTAAGCCTGCTCGCCGGTGGGGGAGACGTGGGCGAAATACTGCTTTTCGAGCATGTCCCTGGCCCTGGCCTCCGCGNNTGAGAAGCGGGTTGTCGCCGAGCGCACCCAGGCCGTGTGCCGCCCTGGCGTCGTTTGTCAGGTCTATGATCGCCTCCTTCGAAAGCTGTTCCTGCGGCGGCGCAACACCGGCACCGGCGACAATGCCCCTGAAACGGCTTCGCCCCCTCTCCGCCAGGCCGACGGCGACGATTACGGCAATGACGACGAGCAGCAGGACCTTCCGCGTCCCCGGCCGGCTTTCCCGCGACGGCGAGGCAAAAATGGCCGATACCTCTTCCAGGGGATGCCAGTGAGAATCTGCCCCGCAGCGGACCTGCGTCCTGCCAGTGATGCCGCCCTCCCCGATGAGCCGGCGCATCCGTTCGAGGGTGAAAGGCCCGCGCACGGAGCCGTGCCCGAGCGGGCCCGGTTCCATAAAGTACCACTCTCTGAGATAATCGGGCACGACATTGTTATCGGAAAACATGGAGATTCTTTAAACCCGGCGGGCACGCGTGGACCGGTGATTATTCCCTCGGGATGCTTTATCCTATTCGTAAGGACCGTGGGGCGCGAAGAAGGCTGCCTTTTGTCCCATTTATGAACGATCCCGAAATAGTCCGTACGCGCACCCCTCACCCCGACCCTCTCCCNNAATAAGAGAATGCCTCTCCATCGAAGGGGACGGGCGAGGGGACTTAGTCTCCCTCTCCTCGTGAAAAGGACCGGGGCCGGGACTAGGTCACCCTCTCCGCTTTGGGGAGAGGGCCGGGGTGAGGGGCGCCGTTGAGATCATTCCGGGATTCTTCACAACAAACAAAGGAGGGCTTGAATGAAAGACCTTTACAAGAAGTACGCGCGGCTGCTCGTGCACTATTCTCTGGGCCTGAATGCGGGCGATAAGCTCCTGATCGTCTCGACCTACCTGTCGGAGCCGCTCGTGCGGGAGGTCTACGGCGAGGCGCTGGCCGCGGGCGCGCACCCTGAGACGTGGGTCACGCTCAACGGCATCACGCGGCTCCTCTACGACGAAGGGAGCACGGCGCAGCTTACGCACGTGTCGCCCCTGTTCACCTACGCGGTCGAGCACTACGACGCCTTCCTCACCATCAGGGCGCCCTTCAACACGCGGGAGCTGGAGACGGTGGACCCCGAGAAAAAGAAGACCGTCAGCATCGGTGAGGCCGAGATGAGGCGGCGCTTCCGGGAGAGGGCCGCTCGTGGCGATTTGCGCTGGAGCCTGTGCGAATTCCCCACGGACGCTTCTGCGCAGGGCTGCGGACTGAGCCTTCGGGAGTACGAGGAGTTCATCGCCTCGGCGTGCTTCCTTTACGACGACGACCCGAAAAGCAGGTGGCTGGAGGTGCGCGCGACCCAGCAGCGCGTCGTCGACTTCCTGAACGCCCACCGGTGGATCACCTTTCGGGGCAGGGATATCGACATCTCCTTCTCCACAAAGGGGAGGACGTGGATCAATTCGGACGGCAGGCACAACATGCCCTCGGGTGAGATATTCACCTCGCCCGTCGAAGAGAGCGTCGAGGGCGTCATTCGCTTCTCCTATCCGGGCATCTACATGGGGCAGGAGATAGAGGACGTGCGGCTCGAAGTGGCCGCGGGCGAGGTCGTGGGGTTCGATGCGGCCAAAGGCAGGGAACTGCTCGCGAGCATCCTGGAGGTGCCGGGGGCGAACCGCTTCGGCGAGGCGGCGATCGGCACGAATAAAGGCATCGGCCGCTTCACGCGCAACATGCTCTTCGACGAAAAGATCGGCGGCACCGTGCACATGGCCCTGGGCGGCGGGTTCGCGGAGGCGGGAGGCAGGAACGAATCGCCCGTCCATTGGGACCTGCTGGCCGACATGAGGCCTGACGGCGAGGTCCTCGCGGACGGCGAGGTGATCTACAGGGGCGGGGAATTTTTGATATAGAAAGGCGTGTATTTTGCCGGTAAAGTCCGACTACGTTTTGCCTCGTCCCGGTTTCGTGATTACACTATAGACATGATGGGCCTCTTCCGTCGTCTGCTTCCCGCGATCCTCCTCGTGTGCCTGGCGGGCTTCCCGTTCGCCGCGGCCGCCCAGGACATGGATTCGATAGAGGGGGTCTACAGGCAGCAGTACCAGCAGTACACGGCCCAGGAAGCATCATTGCAGCAGCAGATGGACTCCCTTTCGAGCGCAAAGTCGCAGGTGGACGACCTCATCTCGCAGGTCGGCGGCGCGACAACGACGAACTACGCCCAGGAGGCGGAGAAGTACCGGCAGCTCCAGCTCCTTTTGCCCTCGGCCATACAGTACAGCCTGGACCTCGCGGCCCGCGACAAGCAGCTCACGGAGGTGCGCCGGCGCAAGGCCGAGCTGCGCGACACGATACTCGCCCGCCNNTAGGCCCGACCGGCGGGAGGCGCGGCGTTACCCGGCGGCTATCTTCCGAATCCGACGATCGATTATCCGGCGTTGCCGGGACGATCCGGCTAGTTCCCGTGCCTTCAAGAGCGATTCCCGCGCCTTTTCGGGCCTGCCTTCCTCCAGATACACCTGAGCCAGATTCTGATAGAAGCCCTGCTCTTCAGGCTGGATCGCGATTGCTTCGTTGGAGTAGTGTGCGGCCTTGTCGTAAATGCCAAGGTCCAAATATATGTAGGCCAACCGATTGTACACGACGGGAAGGTCGCCTTTAAGAGAAAGGAGCAGTCTGTCAAGGACCGCCTTCGCCTCATCATCCCTTTCCAACATCTGAAAGATAACCAGCCTCAATAAATTAAGGGTTATGCGCGAATTCCTCGTCACATCCCCGGTCTTGCTTTCGAGGGCGCGGTCGGCGTGCTGGAGGGCGCGCTGAAACTCCCTGTGGCCTGCAAAATAGTACGTAAGCCCGGCATGGGCGTAAAAGTTGTCAGGGTCGAGGCGAAGGGCCTTGCGGTATGACGCGGCGGCCCTATGGAGGGCGCCGTGATCTTTGAAATAAGACGCCTCTTCGGTGTAATAGACGAGCTTCATGTCAAGAATGCTCTCTCCATAGAACATCATCATATAGAACGAATCGAGCAGCTTCAGGAACGTTCTCAGTGATGTAATCATTAGGATTATAGAACCCAGCCATTCAGACACCTCCTCGCGTCATTCTCTATGCAGGCATGCCTGCTGCTCATCTCTCGTCCTTAATGTCTCGTTTCAATACAATGAGCCTCCACGAGTCCGGCTCATCGCCGAGAATGGCCATATACTCCCCCGTGGGAGAGAACCGGGGAAACGCGCCTTCCGCAACCAGAGTGGGGACGGCCTCGCTGTCCGGCCCCGGCACCATCCATATCTTGCCGTGGTCTTCGTAGGCTATCTCTCCCCGGCACGAGATGTCGAATCCGTAGCGTCCCCTGTCAGGCACGGGCGCGCCCGGCAGCGGTACTTCCTCTTCCCTGTAGCCGGCCTTGATGTTGAGCCTCTTGAAGACGCCGTCTTTCTCCCCGAACCAGTAGAGCCCGTCGGATGTGGCCTTCCTGAAGCGGGGAAAACGGTCATCCGGCCCGCGGACGAGCGATTTCAACAGCCTGCCCCGGCTGTCGTAGAACTCGAGGAACATCTTGCCCTTTCCCTCGGTAATCCAGGTCATCGTTTCCCCGTTTGAGTAGCGACGATGGCCCACCCTGTCACGCCTGCCGTCCCGGAGGCCCAGGACGAAGTAGCTGCCGTCGGAGGCCCACATCAGCCTGACGGAATCGTCCCGCGCGCGATAGTCCCTCGGGAAGTAGAAGACCTTCCAGCCGGGCAGGTCGAACCGCGCATGCAGGAAGTCCCGCCTTTGGTAGGCCGCGACGACGAGGGTCTTTTCGGTGGGGGAGGCCAGCGCGTAAGGTCCGCCGGCGAGGACATCCACGATCCTGCCGAGTTTCCGGCTCTTGCCCGTTTTGACGTCGAAATCCCAGAGGCCGAGCGTCGTCTCTTCGGGGATAATCCGGTTGTAGGCGACGTGTGAGCCGTCGAAGCTGCAAAAGT
>PLSJ01000127.1 GCA_003165115.1 Syntrophaceae bacterium
ATAAACCTGTGGACTATATTCTACAACAGTTGCCTCGTCGATTCCATAGAAGATGTGCCAGCAGCGCGGCGCCACGCGGAGCTTCGCCCCTTTCGTCAACATGCGCTCATCCCTCTCGCCCGTTTCCATATCGATGAAAACCGCGCGCACCAGGCCGCGCGCCACGTAGAATGTCTCTTCTTTCTTCTTGTGATAGTGCATGCCCCGCCAGAACCCTTGCCTGATCGTGAACACGGCGATATGGCGAGCCTCTTCCCCATAGCAAACTTGCGCAAACTCGCCCTTTTCCTCCTCCCACCTCTTTGCGCCCTCGCCCTCGTTCGTCACGGGGAGCATCTCCAAAACTATTTTATCCATGCCGGCCATTATAAAGGGAATGGGCGCAAAGATCAAGGATACCGCGTAGGGTTGCAAACTTCCCTTGACAGACCCACCGGAAGCGGTATAATATAAAACGGTTTTACAGATTGAAATGGATGCTTGCTGCGTGAAATACATGTCGCGCAGGCGGCGCTGTTTCATCCGGGTTACACATGTTCGGAAAGATCGGAAACGGGGGGTATCTCTTCTGATTCGGCAATACTTCCACCGATCGTATAAAACGGGTGTCCAGGATCTCACCATCACATTTAGAAGGAGGAGTGGTTAAATGAAAAGTTACACGAAGGCGTATATACCTTACGGCGGGTACTACTCGACCCCTTTCAGCCGCTGGCAGGGGAGCATGCAGAATGACAACGCAGTCAGCCTCGCAGCCATGACGGCGAGAAGGTGGTTCCTCGAGAAAAGGCATCTCGACCCCACCATCATCGACTATCTCTATTTTGGCAGCACTGTCGCCCAGAACCACTGGTTTTGCGCCCACAACTGGGCCGCGGCCATGCTGACGGACGACAAGAAATTCGTCCCCGGCCTCTTTGTCAACCAGGCCTGCTCGACCTCGACCACGGCGATAAACCTCGCCGCGAAGGACATGGAGCTTGGCGTCTATGACGTGGCCTACGCACTGATGGCCGACCGGTGCTCCAACGGCCCGCATACCACGTGGGCCGACCCTCTCGGTCCCGGCGGACAGCCCGACAGAGAAGACTGGAACATGGACAACTTCGGCGGGAACCCGAAACACCGGTCCCCCATGGTGCAGACGGCAGAAAACGTCGCCGCGGAAATGGGCATCACCAAAGAAGAGTGCGACGTCCTGGTCCTGAGACGCTGGCAGCAGTTCGAGGAGGGCCGCGCCAATGACAGGGCGTTCCAGAAGCGCTACATGTTTGCCCCCGAGCTCACGGTCACCAGGAAGAAGACCAAGCTGCTGGAAGAGGACGAGGGTTTTACCCCCAGCACCGCAGAGGGCCTGGCCAAGCTGAAGCCGGTAGTGCCGGGTGGCTGCTTAAGCTTCGGCGCCCAGACGTTCCCCGCCGACGGCAACTGCGGCATCATCGTGACGACGAGAGACAGGGCCAAGGAGCTGAGCACGGACCCCAAGGTGGAGATACAGATCGTCTCCTACGGCTTCGCGCGCGTGAAGCCGATGTTCATGCCCGCCGCCCCCATCCCGGCCGCCGAGATGGCACTTGCGAACGCGGGCATAACACTTGCCGACGTGAAGGCGATCAAGACCCATAACCCCTTCGCGGTCAACGACCTCGCCTTCGGCAAGAAGACGGGCTACGATATCATGAAGAAAATGAATAACAACGGGTCCTCCCTGATTTACGGTCATCCCCAGGGACCGACAGGGGGAAGGGCCATCATCGAGCTGATAGAAGAGATGACGCTCCTCGGCGGCGGCTACGGTCTGTTTACCGGCTGTGCCGCGGGCGACGCCGCCGCGGCCCTCGTCGTGAAGGTCGGTTAAAGAGCTAACATCGGGTAAGGTTCGGGCCGTTCCCCCGCTTCCGGGGAACGGCCCGATTTTCTTTTCGGCCGCCTCACACAAAACAACCCCTGAAGAGCGCTTCTCAAAACCGATAGCCGAGCCCTGCAAGGATGACGTCGGCGTCGCTATTGTAATTGGTGACGACCCTATTCCACGAGAGTCGCATGATCCAGTGCGCGCTGAGCCGATAGCCCGCGGTTATGCTGAATACGCCGACCACGGTTTCATCGTCCTTGGGCCGGTATGTGTCGACGACGACGAAGGGGCCGCCGCCGATGCCCAACGTCACGCGGTCGTCAAAAAAAGCGCGCTGCAGCCACAATTGGGTCATAAGACCGTTGCGCCGTTCGACGCCGTTATCACCCTCGTAGAGCCACGTGGCGGTCCACGCGAGGGGAAGGTCCGCAAAATCTCTCCGGTATTCGATGGCGGCGGCGGTCGATTTGTCGGAGTTGAAGCTGTTCACGATAGTTTGACCAAAGAAGAGGGTGACTTCATTGCAGGCCGGCTTTTCCGGCGAGTAGCGTTCCTCGCTCACCGGAGGGGCTTCCAGTTCGTAGCCGATGCCCGCAAGGGCCGATATATTGTCGGCGCCGGATCCGGTCCGGACCCAATTGCCGCGCAACTCCATGAGCCAGCGGCCTCCGACGCGCCACGTGGCCGCGAGGCTGAAGACGGCGCCCCAGCCGTGGTCGTTCGCGTATGACGCGCCTTGTGACGCCCCGGTCGTGTCGAAGTAGTAATAGGGGCCTATTCCGGCCCCCAGTGAAAGTCGCTGCCCCACGTCCGTGCGGGCCCAGAATTGAAAGAGGGGGCCGTCCCGGTGATGCTCGGGAACATGCCCCTCGTTCAAGTACGAAAAGCTCCAGGCAAAGTGGTCACTCATCCCCTGCATGTACTCAAGCTGCCAGACGTACGGGTCCGTGTGTGTCTCGGAATTGCGCATAACCCCGCCGAAAACGGAGATTTCCTGAGCCGTGGCACCGGCGATCGAGACAACGGTCAATACCATAACCATTCCGGCAGCGAAGAGCGTTCTTCTCATTCTGGCTTGGCGTCAGGGCCGTGAAACTGCGGCCCATGCCCGTAACCGCGCCCGAAATGGCGGGGGTGGCGGGACACGCGGTCGAGCATCCCGATCTGCTCGGGGGTAAGGACCCTTCTCCACTCGATCTTCATTTGCGCCCTCCTGTCCATGAGCTTCAGGACGAGCTCGCGCAGCTCTTTCTGCGTGGCCAGAAGCGCGGCATCATCGGCTTTTGGGTCGGTGAAGAGCTTTCGCATCTCGATGCGCTTTTCACCGATATCGTACCTCAGGTCGTGGGTGTCGGCCCAAAAGCGTGCCCTGATCTCCCGCATCTTCTCTCTTTGCTCCTGGGAAAGATTGAGAGGGNNGGGCCGGGGTCCGGGGGAGCCGCGAAGACGGCTGTCGCGAGGCCGACCCATAACAACGCGCTTACGATCATGGTGAGCTTTTTCATGGTACCTCCATAGGGACTGATTTTCTTTGTAAGTCGTGAGGCCGCGCAAAAAGGTTACAAAAAACGATGTGCCCCGATAAACATCTCGTTTCGACGAGTCCTGGGCGCACGCATGTGGAAACCATCTGTCTCGAGTCCGGGCCGATGGTCTTCTGTAACCTTTTCTGAAGCATCGACGACTATAGAATCATGGTGGCCCCGGGCTTTTCGAAAGCCCCACCCTTTGCGTGCGCGCATGAGTTATAATAGCGGCGGTACATGGAAAATGACTCTCGAAAGCCCAATGATGAGGAAGTCGTTCGTCGGGTCCTCGCCGGGGACGTGAATGCGTTCGAACACCTCGTGCGGCGATACCAGCACCTCGTCCTGGCTACGGTGAAAAGGCATATACCCTTCGATCAGGTGGAGGATATCGTGCAGGATGTATACGTGAGGGCCTATCGGTCGCTGCCGGGCTTCAAACAGAGCGACCGCTTTACGCACTGGCTCTCCGTGATCGCCGTCAGGACCTGTTACGATTTCTGGCGGGAGCGCTACAGATCGCGGGAACTCCCCATGAGCTCCCTTACGGAGGAGCACCAGGCATGGCTGGAAGCGGCGCTGTCGGACGAATCGAGTGCGTCGTGCGACGAGAAAGCCCTGCAAAAGGAAGCCGCGGAGATACTCGACCTGGCGCTTGGCAGGCTGTCGGCGGGTGACCGGATGGCGTTGGAGCTTGTCTACCTTGAAGGTCATTCGGTAAAAGAGGCGGCCGGTCTTCTCGGTTGGAGCACCACGAACGTAAAAGTGCGCCTGTTCCGCTCGCGCAAGAAACTCCGCGGGCTGCTCGGCGACCAAAGGTAGGAGGATATATGAGAACACCCGGACGGAAGGAAAAGCTCGCGGAGCTGCTGGGACAGGCTTACCGGGCGAGGGAGCGCATAGAGGTCGGCGCGGGGTGGCAAAAGAGCCTCATGGCGCGTGTCCGGGAGATAGGCCCCCTCCAGCCTGAACAATTCGTGCCCATGTTCGAACGGTTCGTCTGGCGGCTCGCTCCCGCGATGTCCCTGGTAGCCCTTGCGCTCCTTGCCCTCTTCGTTGGGATCGAGTTCACTTCCTGGGAAGACCCGATTCAATTATTCGTCAGCGGCGCGGAAGAAACGATGCTCGCGCACCTATTGGGGGCGTAAGGGAGGCGTGATGAAAAAGTGGAGGCTGGTCACGGGCGTTGCGCTTGTCCTGGTGCTTGGCATCCTGATCGGCTCTAGCGGCACCCAGTTCTATCTGAGGCACAAGTACCACTTATCGTTCGACCGCAAGGAGAGGACGGCCCACGTTCTGAAGACCCTTTCGAAGGAGCTGGACCTATCGCAGGACCAGAAGATCCTTGCGGAAAAGATCCTCCAACGAATGGCGGAAAGGCTCCGCGCCCATTACCTCCAGGTGCGGCCGGAGGCAGAAAGGATCGTCGATGAGAGTTTTTCGGAGATACGGCAGAACCTCAACGAGGAGCAAAAGAAGAAACTCGACGCCCTGCGGGAGCGCCATCGGAGGCGCGGGCACTACCCCGGTGACCGATGATGCGTTTCCCTACACCTGCTTCAACTCTTCCGGCCTGATGGGCAGCCGCCGGACCGGCGGCGCGTCGACTTCATACGTCTTCCCGTTCACTTTGAGCGAGATCATACACATTTCGTGGATGGTGGATATTCACCATATAATCTTCATCTTCTCTCCTTTCTTCTCTTTGGCCGGAAAGCGAAAGGAGTACGAACGAAGGGGGCCTAACGCCCTATTGCTGCGTCCGGCCCCCTTGTTTTGCCGTTTGTCTGTCTTCGTGTCCTGTAAGGCGGTGAGGCTTCGCCGCTTTGCCTATGTATCTCTCACTTGTTGTAGTCGTACCACCCCGCCCCCGTTTTTTTCCCGAGCTTCCCTGCCTTCACGAGGTTCTTCAGTTCCAGGGAAGACTGCCACTTCAGCTCCTGGGGCAGCTCCTTCCGGAGGTACTCGTTCACCATGAGGTTGATGTCGAGGCCGGTGAAGTCCATCAGCTCGAAGGGTCCCATGGGGTAATTGAGGCCGAGCTTGGCGGCCTTATCGATGTCTTCCTTTGTCGCTATGCCCGTCTCCAAAAGCTTCATCGCTTCGATAAAGTGGGGTATCATGAGGCGATTGACGATAAAAGCGGGTACGTCCACCTTCACCTCGACGGATTCCTTTCCCATCTTTTTGGCTACTTCGGCGCCCTGGCTGACCGTGTCGCTCGACGTCAACTGGCCCCTTACGACTTCCACGAGCCTCATGAGGGGCACAGGGTTGAAGAAGTGCATACCCACGACCTTTTCCGGCCTCTTTGTCGCCGTCGCGATCTCGGTGATGGACAGGGAGGAGGTGTTCGTTCCGAGGACGATCTCCCTTCTCGTCACGTCGTCGAGCTCCGCGAAGATCTTCTTCTTCACGTCCATGGCCTCAAAACCCGCCTCGATGATGAAGTCCACGTCCGCGAGCTCCGCCACCTTGGTCGTTACCTTGATCCTTCCCAGGAGCGCGCCCTTCTGGTCCGCCGTCATCTTCCCTTTCTCGACGCTCTTCGACAGAAATTTGTCGATGTTCCCCAAGCCTTTTGCCAGTATTTTGTCATCGAGATCACGGACAACCACCGTGAAGCCGGCCTGCGCCGCGACCTGGGCGATGCCCTGGCCCATGCTCCCGATTCCTACGACACCTATTGTCTTGACGTCCATGAAGGGCCTCCTTTTAGTGATGCTTTTTGTTTCGTCTCGCTCATAAGCTGGATTGTCTCTAAAGAAATTGCCCGATATCGGAAATGGTGGAGGGTGATGCGACCGCGTCGTGCGAAAAGGGGGCCGGGGCCTCGTATCAAGGCCCCGGCCCCTTCGCGTTTCTTTTTACTTCTTTACGGGCTGGAACGCGTAAAAGACGCGCTCCGCCATGATCGTGCCCGCCCTTCCCTTTTCGATGGGGCAGGGAGGAACGTCGAATACGACGAACTCCACCTCATCGCCGCGCTTCAGGGTGCCTACCGGGCAATTGACGATCTTGCTGATCATCCTCTTGACCGGACCATCAAATTGGACGACGGCATGGATCAGGGGCGATTCGTAGCCGAGGGGGACGCCCTTCACCTCTTCGGAGAGGACGACGACCTTGCCTGTCTTCGGCAGGTCTATATACTCCAGGTTCTGGGAGTAGCAGGCCGGGCAGATGACTCCCCGGGGAGGGAAGGCAACATGACCGCAGTCCTTGCACTTCGTCGTGGTGAACCGGCCCTGTTTCAGGTTTTCATAAAACGGAAATACCATATTGAACTCTTTCGCCTCTACGGGCCAAAGGTCCATCGTTACCGGATAGAGATTGTCAAGTATTGGGATTCCTACTACGGACATTGTCGACCTCCTTATTTTACTGGTTCCAACCCATAGATGAGGATGGTATGCTCGGCGTTCGCCCCGCTCAGGTTGTGGGTCAGACCGATGTCCGCGCCTTTCACCTGGTGACGTGCCCTGCCCTGGAGCTGCTTCATGATCTCGACGCCCTGCCTGATGCCGGTGGCGCCGAAGGGATGACCCACGGCCAGGAGGCCGCCGTCGGTGTTGATGGGAAGCTTACCGCCGATCTCGATCTGCTTCGAGCTGGCAAATGCCCCACCCTCGCCTTTCTTGCAGAAACCGAGGTCTTCTATTTCGATGATTTCAGAGATGGTAAAGCAGTCGTGCGTCTGGGCGACCTTGATGTCGCCGGGGCCGACCTTTGCCCGTTTGTACGCCTTCTCCGCCGCTACCCTGGTGTGCTTCCAGTCGCCCAGGTGCTCGCCAGGGAAGTTGACCGAAAGGCTGGAGAGGGAGGTCTGCGCACAGCCTCTCAGGTAGACGAGAGGCCTGTTCGTGTATTTTTTCGCGATTTCGTCGGTGGTGATGATGCACGCCGCCGCGCCGTCCGTGATAGGACAGCAATCGTAAAGCGTGAGAGGCGGCACGACCGAAGGTGCGCCCATCGCCTCTTCCAGGGTCAGTTTTTTCTGCATCTGCGCAACGGGGTTATCCGATGCGTAGTTGTAGTTGGCCACGGAGACGGCCGCGAGGTCTTCCTTCTTTGTCCCGTAATGGATCATATGCTCCTGTGCGGTCAAGGAAAAGAATGGCGGCGGCAGACCCATGCCGTGGGTAGCTTCCCAGTCATGGTCGACGGACGCGAGCTCGCTGTAGAAAATCTCCCATTTCTGGGGCGTGTACAGCTTCTCGCCGCCTGCCACCATGACGATATCCGCGTTCCCCGACTCCACAAGTCCCTTCGCGAGAATAATGCCCGTACTCCCCCCCGCGCAAAGCGTGTCGCATCTCGTGCAGATGGACGTCGGCTTCAAGCCGAGCCTCTCCGCAACCACGGGCGCCGTGTTGACCTGAAAAGAGCATCTGCCCGCGTATGACGTGGCGACAATGAGCCCGTCTATATCCAGAGGCTTAAGCCCCGGTATATCATCGAGACAAGCTTTGCCCGCTTCCTGGAATAGGTCCATGATGTGGGCTTCTCTTACGCCCCACTTACCTTGACCGCCTCCCAATAGTACTGCGTTTCTCGACATGAAACCCTCCTTGGTTTACGTTCTTATTTACCCTTAAAAACCGGTTTCCTCTTCTCAATAAAAGCCTGGAACCCCTCTCTCCCGTCTTCCGAGAGGTAGGAGGTAATGAAGCATTCATTCTCGAAACTGATCGCCGTGGGCAAATCCATATTCATGCCGTTGTCGATAGCGCTCTTGAGCGCCATAAAAGCCACCCTGGGCTTCGACGCGAGCTTCTTCGCCCAGGCCCTCGCCTCGTCCTGCAACGCCTCTTTCGGCACAACCTTGTTGACAAGACCGATCCTGTAGGCCTCATCGCCGCTCACCGTCTCGCCCATGAAAAGCAGCTCTTTCGCCTTGGCGGTCCCGATAAGCCTGGGGAGCTTCTGCGTGGCGCCGCAGCCCGGAATGATACCCAGGTTGATCTCGGGACAGCCGATGTTGGCGTCCGGTGATGCAATCCTCAGGTCACAGCAAAGGGCAAGCTCGCAACCGCCGCCGAAAACAAAGCCGAAAACGGCTGCGATAGTCGGTTTCCCGATGCCCGAAATCTTATCGGCGCATCCCCGCGAGATCTTTCCGAAGGCATAATAGTCCGGCACGCTCTTCCCGGCCACTTCCTTCACGTCGAGGCCGGCCGCAAAGGCCTTTTCGCCCGCTGCCGTCAGCACGATGGCCCTTACCGAGTCGTCCTTTTCGAGCTCGTCAAACGCGCTGTAGAGCTCGGTGTACGCCTTGACGTTCAGGGAATTGACGGGCGGCCTGTTCAGCTTGACGATCGCGACGGCTTCGTCTTTTTCGATAAGCAACGTTTCGTATGTCATGTCGGCCCCCTTGACTACTTGTTATAGTCGTACCATCCTGCGCCCGTCTTCTTGCCCAGGCGGTTCGCCTTGACCATGTCTTTCATCAGTCGGGGTGGGGTCCATTTGAGTTCCTTGTTCATCTCCCTGGAAAGGTACTCCGCCACGTTGTAGGCTATGTCGATGCCGGTGAGGTCCATCAGCTCGAAGGGACCCATGGGGTAGTTGAGACCGAGCTTCGCTGCCTTGTCGATATCTTCCGGGCTGGCGATATTTTCCTGCAGGAGCCATATCGCTTCGATAAAGTGGGGCATCATGAGCCTGTTGACGACGAAGCAGGGTATGTCCTTCTTCACTTCGATCGGCTCTTTGCCGAATTTTCTCGCGAGGTCGAGGGAGGTCTTGATGGTGTCGTCACTTGAATGGAAACCTCTTATCACCTCAACGAGCCGCATAAGGGGAACGGGGTTGAAGAAGTGCATCCCGCATACCTTGTCGGGCCTCGAGGTGGCGTTGGCGATCTCGGTGATCGACATGGAAGACGTGTTCGTGGTAAGGATCACGTCTTTTCTCGTGATCTCGTCGAGCTGCTTGAACACCTTCTTCTTCAGGTCCATGACCTCCAGGACGACCTCGACCACGTAGTCGGCATCCTTCAGGTCCTCCAGCTTCGTGGTCCCCTTGATCCTTCCGCAGACCTGGGCCTTGACGTCCGCCGTCATCTTGCCTTTTTCCACGCTCTTCGCAAGAAACTTATCGATATTCTTCAAACCGTTCTGCACGAACTTGTCCTCGATATCGCTCATGATGACATCGAAACCCGCCTGTGCAGCGACCTGGGCAATACCGTTGCCCATAGTACCCGCGCCAACAACACCGATCGTTTTAATTGCCATACATACACCTCCGGAATTTATGAGATTAGCAGTTAAATCACGCTTAAGATGTAATTATATAACTATAATGAAAGCGGTATGTCAATTGTTATTTTTTGCACAAGCCCCTTTTCGCCGCTATTGGGGGCATTTTTTCCGGAAAATGGGCGGTACGGCCATTGTATGCAACTGAGTGCTTTGTGTTCATAATGGTGAATAGATCACTTTCCGGAATTTTCGGATTGTCCGGATCGGGACCTGTCGGGTATACTGCTTATGAACTGTTCATAAATTTCACGATCTTCCGGAGGTGATGGTATGGAACGGCACGGCGAAGAGATGATGGGGAAGTTGACGGCCTTCCAGCAAAGCCGGATAATCCTGACCGGGGCCGAGCTCGACGTGTTCACGCGCCTGGACGACGCCGCGGCTAGTGCCGAGGCCCTCTCGACGGCGTTGAGCTGCGACGGCCGCGCCATGGAACGATTGCTCGACGCGCTGGCCTCCCTGGGTCTCCTTCAAAAGGAGAGGGGCCTTTTCAGCCTGTCGGGCGGGGGGCGGATGCTCTCTTCCAGGCATCCCGAAACCATCCTGCCCATAGTCCTCCATTTCAATGAATTATGGGACAAGTGGAGCGGGCTGACCGGGGTCGTGCGGACGGGGAAACCGGTGGAAGGGACGGGAGGGGAGAAGGGAGAGGCGAACCGGGGGGCCTTTATCGGGGCCATGCACGCGATAGGCCGCGACCTCTCGACGGAGATCGCCGGGGCCTTCGATGCGAGCCGATACGTGCGCCTTCTCGATATAGGCGGAGGGTCGGGGACATACACGATCGCCTTCCTTCGGGCAAATGCGCAGATGACGGCGGTCCTTTTCGACCTCGCCCCCGTCATCACCATGGCCGAAAAGAGGCTCCTTGCGGAAGGGCTGAGCGACAGGGTGACGCTCGTGGCCGGGGACTTCTCTCGCGATGAACTTCCCACCGGGTGCGACCTCGCCCTCCTTTCCGCGATCATCCACCAGAACAGCCCCGCCCAGAACCTCGATCTCTTTGGGAAGATTTTTCGCGCCCTTAACGAGGGCGGCGGCATACTCATCCGCGACCACATCATGGACGAATCGCACACCTCACCTCCCGCCGGCGCCATTTTTGCAATTAACATGCTGGTCGGCACGGCCGGAGGGGATACATACACCTTCGGGGAGATCAGGGAGGGCCTGGAAAAGGCAGGCTTTGCGGAGGTTTCCCTGGTCCGCACGGGCAAGGAGATGGGCGGCCTCGTGGGAGCAAGGAAGCTGCGGTAGACGACGTCTTTCGGGATGCCTTTCCCTGCACGGTAAGGGCACGGTTAAGGCCGGGTCTGGTTCTTGCGTTACTCGGTGAATCCGGCTGCCTTTGCGGCTTCAACACCCTGAATCCGTGGTGCCGGATGAGTAAAATCTTCCGCTCCTGGGAATTATTTTCCCATGCGGCCCCCGCATCTCTTCACCACCCACCGTACGCATCAAGGTGACATTATTGGATATATAAGGCCATACCCTCGCCGTCAACGCGGCACGTCCATTGCACTTCCACTTTTATCTTCAGACATTGCCGCTCCTGGGGGCGAGCCAGGATTAGCCTCACATCAAAGGAGGTTACAATGAGTAGTGTCAGTAGCATCAGTGGATCGGGATCGAGTAATTACTACTACCTGCTGCAGATAATGCGGCAGGCAAGCTCAACGCCTTCGACGTCATCATCGTCATCATCCTCATCATCGGCGAATCTTTTCAGCGCAATCGATACAAACGGGGATGGCTCGATAAGCAAGTCGGAGCTGACGGCGTACCTGGACAACACGGATTCGAGCGCCTCAAGCTCTGTGACAAGCTCCCAAATGGACCCGATGGCTTTGGTCGGTCTTCTTCAGGATGCGGCGCAGCTTGACTCGGCTACGGGGACCACCACTTCGGCGGATCAACTTTTCAGCAAAATCGATACGAACGGTGATGGCTCGATAAGCAAGTCGGAGCTTGAAACGTATGCGGCCAGCCTGCAAAGCTCATCGGAGAGCAACGGCGGCGGCTCCGATACCTCGGCGATCGATCAACTTTTCAGCGCAATCGACACAAGCGGGACCGGCTCGATAAGCAAGTCGGAGTTCGAGGCGTTTGAGTCGAAGATGCAGTCGGCGATGTCGGCGCCTCCACCCCCGCCGCAGAATTCGGCATCGTCCCTGGACAGTCTCCTCGGGAGTATGGGAGGGACAAGCGGCACGACCGGCAGCTCGGGTAGCACGACGGCCACCGGCTCGACTTCCGACCAGCAGAACTCGATGAGCAGTTTCATGGCCCTCATGATGGAGGCCATAGGAAAGTACGCGCAATACGGACAAACAAGCCAGAGCAGCTCGGGCGCCCTGAACGTCACGGGGTAAAAGATGACGCGTCGACAGGAAAGCATGCTGCTTCGTCTGCATAAATGGGGGACGAAGCCTTGTTCTCTCAGGCCACAATAACCTGGCGTGGTATCTAGACTTGAGGCGGACCGGCTCGCCCCCCAAAACCGCCCGTGAAACTTTCTTTCAAAGGTACCCGAAACAGCGGTACCGGCAAGTATCACACTTTCATCGATACTCTACAATGCGCCACTGCTTCGGCAACCGTTCCACCAGAAGGGCAGTGAGCGCATCGCCGGCGTGCGGCTCTTTCAAACCCGTGACGCCAACCACGAACCTGCCCGACCTGCGCAGCACCACACCCTTGTACAACGGGTCGATCACGTGCAGTACGGCGCTTTTCTTCTCTCCGGTGATCTCGGGTGTAACCCCGGCCGCTTTGAGGTATTTCGCGTAATCGTCGAAGATCCGCGCCGCGGCCTCGTCGGATGCACCGAGCATGACGACAGATTTTACCCGTTGCCCCCCGAGCGTGACTTCTCCCGTCAGTCCCCTTCCGAAGAAGCCGTGACCGAGAAGGCCGGACGAGTAATACCGCTCGGTCAGGGGGACGGCGCCGGGCACCTTGAGAAATTCGAGCTCACGGGGCCGGTCGTTCGCCGGCGGGAGGTTGCGGGAGACCGTCTCGGCGCACGACCGGAGCGCACCCGCCACCCCGGGCACGGCGCCCGAAACCTCTATCCGCACGAAGTAGCGGTCCTGGTAGAACATCAGTTGCGATTCGTCGATAAACCCTTCCGCGCCCGGTCCTGCCTGCTCCGCCGTCGGATCGCGATACGACGCGAAAATGCCGAAGGCGTCCAGCAACGATCCCATCCTGAAGACGTTGGCCACGATCCCGCTGCCTTTGCCTCCCGGTGGGACATACATCGCCACGGCGGCCTCCCCGAACCCGTAGGGCAGATAAAGCTCCGCCTCTCCGTCGATATATTTGTACAGGGTCTCCGGGGTATAGGTCGCCACCTTGCCGTCCATCGCCCAACCGGGCGCGCACACTGACGGGAGTAAGGCGGCAACCGGCCTCGACGCGGCGGCATACGACGGACAGGCGAGAGAGACGAGCAGCGCGAGGATGGAGAGGAGGCGCATCATGTAAAGAGCGTCCCCGCCTCGCGCATCTTCGCGGCGATGTTCAGGCCGTTGACACATTGGGCGACGCATCCGGCGCAGGTGGAGCAGGGACCAGCACCGCCGCCATCGTCGAAGGTGGCCTTCGCGAGGCTGTATTCTTTATAGCCCTGGGCATACATGAGGGCGCGGTTCACCACGCTGATCCTCACCCCCTGCGGACAGGTCGGCTCGCATTTCGCGCAGAGCCTGCAATAGTACGCATCTATGGCCCGGCTGTATCTTTCCACGATACGCGCATCGGCGGCCGTCAGTTTCATCCCCATCACGGGCATCATCTGCTTTACCTGCTCCAGGGTCTTCATCCCCGCGATCGCGTTCGTGACGTTGGTATCCTGGAGCACCCATTTCAACGCGGCGTTGGCCTGCTCGGGGGCAATGGGCTGGGCTTCTTCCCTTCTGTAGCTACCCGCCTGGATCTTCATCGCGACCACGCCGACGCCTGCCGCTTTGGCTAACGCGATGGCCTGTTTCACCGACGGCTCCGACTTCATGTTGTACGCCACGAGCACGGTGTCGAAGAACTTGTCCGGGTCATCCACCACGGCCTTGATCACTTCCGCCTGGTTGGTGTGCGTGGTCACTCCGAAAAACCTGACCTTGCCCTCTTTCTTAAGCTTGACGTACGCTTCGCGGACCTCCGGGATAAACGCTCGCTTCGGGTTGTCGAGGTTATGGAGCTGGATGACGTCGATGTGGTCCGTCCCAAGATTTTCGAGACTTGTCTCCACGTCCTTCACGATCGCGTCCGCGGTGTTCGAGTCGGGTTTGGTCTTTGTCGCAATGTACACCTTGTCCCGTATCCCCTTGATCGCCCTGCCCACGACCGCTTCGCTTCTCCCGTTCAGGTAGCGGCGGGCGGTATCGACGTAATTGATGCCCATATCGAGACCGGCGCGTATTACCTCATACTCGGGCGTCAGCATGGCACCGAAGCTGAGGGTCGTTACCTTGAGCCCCGTCCTCCCGAGGGTCCGGTACACGAGCGTATCGGCCGGCTCGGCATGGACGATCCCCAGTCCCCCGAAAGCCAGAGAAGCGGCCGCGCCCGTCATTCCTATTTTCAGGAAATCCCTTCTGTTCATTCCATCCCGGTTCTTCATATGCTCTCCTGATCTCGCGACGTTATAGGTCCCTACAGCCAATATACACCTCTCCCGCCCCACGATCAAGGACCGAAAAAAAGCATGCCGGGGTTGACATGGCAGTTCCGGACTTTATCTTTCATGTAAAGGATAAGGGACCGGGACCGGCGGCCGAAAGACCCCGCGGAACGATAAACGACGGGAGGCACTCAATGGGACTCGAAAAACGTACTGATTTCGATCACTACCGCGAGTCTGTCTTCGAGGCGACAGGATATTCTGAAGAAACCGTGATGAAAGAGATGGAACCGCGGGCAGCGCTTCTCGCGAACGAGATCGTCGATCTGGCCGGCCTGTGCCCGACGATGGTGATCGAAGTGCTGATGGACTCGCCCGTCTTGCGGGACAGCGCCCTCGACAACAGGGACAGGGCCATGATTATCCTCATGACGGGTCCCGTCATCGCCTCCGCTCTCGTGCAGCGGGTGATGGAGAACCCCGACACGATGAGTCTGGGGGTCTGCATCAGCAAACACGGGTTCG